>JARUKZ010000037.1 GCA_029688955.1 Chitinispirillales bacterium ANBcel5
GCATGTTCCTCATAAAACAGAGCATGTTCCTCATAAAACAGAGCATGTTCCTCATAAAACAGGGCATGTTCCTCATAAAACAGGGCATGTTCTTCATAAAACAGGGCATGATGCGCAAACAGTGCTTACTGAAACCATGTAAGCCGTTGTTTATGCAGTACTTAAAGAAAGCGTAGGAAAGTTACAGGGAGAAGGATATTCACCGTAGAGTTTTCACAGGAATTTTTAGGTAAGATTCTTACAACATAGAGTGATGCTTGAGCTTTTTGTTAAACAAACCTCAATACTATAAAATGCAAGTATTTGTCTGATTTTAGATTATTAATGAAAGGTAGAGTCATTTGCAGGAGATTAGATCCCACAGGAAACCAACCCCTGCACGCTTACACGTGGCAAGCAAGCTTCATGGCGCCCCCGTGAGGAACCTCTCACTTGCCACCAAACCTGGCTGGGGGGTGGCCACCTTCGCCTCGGGCGACCCATATAAGAATTTTGAGTGTGAGAATTTGGAATGTGGAATTAAAGAAATGAATGGATATCACTTTTCCTATTCTCTGTTAAAGCCCCCAAAACTAACCCCGGGGACCCAGTAGATTTTACCCGGAGCTCGGAGGTAAACTAATCGATCCTTTTAATTTTTGCCCCAAGAGCGTTAAGACGTGTATCGATCTGCTGATACCCCCGGTCGATCTGTTCGATGTTGTGGATAAGGCTCTTACCATCAGCTGCCATTGCCGCAATAAGCAGTGCCATGCCAGCCCGGATATCGGGAGAAGAAAACGTGGCACCGTAAAGCTGGGTTTTTCCCACAATCACCGCCCGGTGAGGATCGCAAAGCACAATCGATGCGCCCATGCTGATAAGTTTATCCACAAAAAAGAGCCTGGATTCAAACATCTTTTCATGAATCAGGCACGTCCCTTCAGACTGAATCGCGGTAACCAAAAGAATAGACATAAGATCAGAGGGAAAGCCCGGCCAGGGGCTGTCTTCAATATGCGGTATGGCGCCGCCCAGATCTTTTCTAATCGTAAGGTGTTGGTTTTGTGGCACATGAAGAGACTTTTTTTTCCTGTCCATAATTACATTGACCCCGATTCTTTCGAACTGAAACAGAACCATACGCATCACGGAAGGATCGATATCGGTGATAGTAAGACTCGAACCGGTTGCAGCAGCTAAACCGATAAAGGACCCCGCTTCGATATAATCGGCGCCAGTGCGGTGCTTTGATGAGCAAAAGGAGGTAACTCCATGAACCGTAAGGATATTGGAGCCCACTCCCTCGATTTGTACTCCCATACTTTGCAGAAATTTGCACAGTCCCTGAACGTGGGGCTCTGATGCTGCGTTGGCGATAACGGTTGTTCCCTTCGCCCCCGCCGCTGCGATCAGTGCGTTTTCTGTTGCAGTAACCGAAGCTTCATCGAGGTAGATATCTGCACCTTTAAGCCCCCCTTCCGGTGCTTCCAATATAAAAGTGGTCTCCCGGGTGATGTCCGATGAGAGGGTGTGCTGAACTTCAAGGCGCGCCCCAAGTGCTTTAAATACAAGAAAATGCGTGTCCAGGCGCCGTCTACCGATAAGGTCACCGCCAGGTTCGGTTATAACCGCGCGGCCGGTTCGCACCAAAAGGGAAGAGGCAAAAAGAACTGATGCCCGAATAGCGGTTGAAAGATCCACAGGAAGATTGGAATCCTTTAAAGTAGCGGCTTTTATAGTTACTTTGTTGTTTTCAAGCGTACCAACCTGAGCTCCCAGTACCGAGGCGATCTTGAGCATCTTTCTGACATCACCAATCTCAGGAACGTTTTCAAGCTCCACCTCTTCGCTGCAAAGAAGCGCTGCCGCAATGAGCGGTAATGCCTCGTTTTTATTACCAGTTACACTGATACTTCCCGACAGTTTTGCTTTACCCTCAACCAGAAAAGAACTCATTTAAAAAAAACTCCTCTTGAGTATGAATGTTTCGGCGTTAGTGTTTCAAAAATAGCTTATAATTGGGTCAGGACTCAATTATAAAACTTGGGTGAAAAAAAATAACCATCTCAGGTACTTGAATTGCTTTTCTTAAACAGATAGGTAGTAATCACTGGTAAAGATTTTTCAAGGGAGAACAGAAGCATGAAAAGAATACTTTTATCCTTGATCTTTATACTGGCGGTAAGTCTTTCGATCAAGGCTCAGCAACCAACCTACGAAATCGGTGTAATTCTTGGGCAACCAACGGGTTTGAGCGGTAAATACTGGGCAGGGGAACGAACCGCCTTTGATGCGGGGGCATCCTGGTCGTTCTCGGATGCAAGCTTTGAATTGTATGCAGATATCCTCTACCACTACTCCTTTATCGATATGGATGAAGGGGTTATCCCACTCTATGTGGGTGCAGGGGCGGTAACGTTTTTACGGGATGATTTTGCTATAGGGGCACGTTTCCCGTTTGGACTGTCCTATCTCTTTGATGATATTCCAGTTAGCCTGTTTGCTGAAATTGCGCCCATAGTGGAGATTATCCCTGAAACCGGATTCACCTTAAATGGTGGAGTCGGAGCACGGTTTACCTTCTAAGGCGCTGTAAAAACGGAAAATACCAAGACGGTTATCAGCTATGATGATAACCGTCACAACTGACTTAAATTGTTTTTGAGCTGCTGTGCCGATTTTTCGGAAAACCCTTCAACTTTGGCTATTTCAGCTACTTCCGCTTCCTTTATTCTTTTTACAGAGCCAAAGTGCTTGAGAAGCAGGGTCGCCTTTTTCTTACCTATAGCGGGCAGATTTTCCAGTGATGAAGAGAAGAACTGTTTTCCTCTGATTTTTCTGTGATAGGTGATAGCATAGCGATGCACTTCATCTCGTATGCGCTGCACCAGTTTTCTTGCCGGATGGGTGGGTGGTAATCTGATCTCCCCTTCAATGCACGGCGAAAAAAGTATCTCTTCCTGTTTGGCCAAAGATGCTATAAGTGGTGGATTATCAAAGTCTTTCAGGGCTTGCATAGCAGAATGAAGCTGTCCCTTTCCGCCATCGATTAAAAGCAGGTCAGGAAATGCCTTACCCTCCTCCTTTAATCTCTTAAGGCGTCGGCCTACCACTTCCATCATCATGGCAAAATCATTCTGCCCTTCAACAGTTTTAATTTTGTAGCGCCTGTAGCCCGATTTGTTTGGCATTCCATCCTTAAACTGGACCATTCCGGCGACGGTAAACGACTCGCCAAGGTTCGATATATCAAAGGCTTCTATGGTTTCTGGCAAATAGGGCAGAGCAAGAACCTTTTGAAGATCTTTAATGTCTTCCATAGCACTTGGCGGGGTTTTTTGAGCCAGATACAACTTGGCGTTTCTCTCTGCCATTGCAATGAGCTGTTTTTTTACACCTCGTTGCGGGGCAATGACTTCTGTTTTGGTATCACCCTGCTCATCGAACCAGCGTTGGAGAATAGCGGGGCTGAAACTTTCGTCGGGGGGGATCAGGACCTCTTTGGGGATCTGCTGGCCTTCCATGGTATAAAACTGAAGGATGGTGTAGTCATGGTTGGCTTCAGAGAAATCCCACACTGTTTTTTTAAACAGAAAGTGGCGGTTTGCCATAAGCAGTCCACCCCGAAAATTCAGAACAGCAAGGCACATCACCCTGTCACCATGGGCGATACCGAACACATCGCAGTCTGTATCCGAGAGTTTAAGATCGACCTGCTGAAGCCGTGACGCATCCTTTATGAGCTGAATCTGATCACGGAACCCGGCAGCTTTTTCAAACTCAAGGTGTTCAGATGCTTTAGCCATCTTCTCTTCAAGCTCCCTGATCAGATCGCTGCGGCGTCCTTTAAGGAACCGGATCAAATCATTTATAGCTTCCCTGTACTCTACCCGAGAAATTTTTTCTCCACATGGGCCCGAGCATCGTTTCATTGAATAATTTATACATGGGCGTACTGGTTTTTGCAGAGGCAGGGATTTATTACAGTTTCTGATTCTGAAGATTTTTCTGGCATAATCGGCCGTTCTTCTCATAGCGCGCACATCGGTATAGGGGCCAAAATACACTGAGCCATCCCGTACAACTTTCCTTACGATGAGCAGGCGTGGAAAGGGCTCATAGGTGGTCACTTTCAGGTAGGGGAAGTGTTTATCATCCCTTAGATCCACGTTGTAGCGTGGTTTTACCTTTCGTATCAGGTTAGCTTCAAGGATAAGGGCTTCTGTTTCATTGTTTGTGGCTATCCAGTCTATGTGATGAAGCTTTTGAAGCATCACGGGGATATGGGCCCGCTCTTCATGAGCATCAAAAAAGTAGGATCGCACGCGGCTTTTAAGATTTACCGCCTTTCCTATATAAATAGGAGCATCCGATTCATCCTTCATCAGGTAAACGCCCGGATTTTCAGGAAAACGGCTTATCTGCTCTAACAGTGAGTGTAATCTTTTTTCGTTCATAGTCTTAAATTACGGATAAAGTGTTGAAAAACTTCAACTTAAATCACTTTCTACATGCACCTGTACAAAAAAATCAAAACTGAGAAAAGAAAGAAAAATATATAGAAGTACCCTTTGGTGCCCAAAAAGAGATCAGTTTGGAAGGGGTAAATGGTAATCTGTTGGGGATGTTGTTTTCCGGAGAGATGGGTAGAAATCATAGGTGTGCCGCTTAAAAGGAGTCAGCGGTCTTATGCTTGGGTTACATCAGTGATTAAAAAGAGACTGTTCGGTGGCATTAAAACTCAAACCCCACCCCTGTTTCAATCCACCACTGATCACCCAGGCCTTCATCGCGCAGATTCGTCAGGGCAATTGATTGGTTTAAGTTGGTGAGAAACAGTATATTATCGGTGATTAAGAGCTCAGCTATAGCCCCAAACTGAAAATGATTAAGGGCCGGAGTGCGAGGCTCTGACATATAGCCTAAATCCAGTGATATCAAGCTGTAAGGGGTAATATTGAGACGTACCTCAGCAAAACTTAACGGAATCTCCGCACCGGTTTCTATGTAGCCGCCCTGTTCTTCTATAAAGTCATAGAGCGCGATCAGAAACAAGTTTATGGCGGGAATAGGCTGGTGTGCCATTTCCGCAAACAGTTCGGCTGTAGCAGGACCACCGGGAGAGGGCTGTGTGCTTATTTCTACCCCCAGCACAAATTCAATTGGTCGCAGCTCAAATTCATAGAAGGCGAAAAAGTTGAGTTCATTGTACCGCTCCTGTAATCCTTTGCCCCACCATACTCCTGCACCAAAGTCTCGTATGCTCAACTGAAGTTCAGAGGCCAGAAGAGAAGAGCCGGGCAGGTTGTTAACACCTTCTGAAACATAGCGAGAATGCCAGAGGAGCTGACCGGACACTGCAAAGTTTTGGTTTTTGGATGGATTTAGCCTGAAAACTCTTCGGTAACCGGGTTCTTGCCCCTGAGCGGATAGTATTCCTAAAAAAACGACTCCCAACAAGAGATAGCTGTTTATGGTTTTCATGCTGATTAAAAAACGGTTAAGTGTGTACACTATAAACCTTTATACAGGTATATGCCTTATTTTGAACTACACGATATTCCCGTGCATAGGGCATGCCAGCGCGGCAAAACAGAATGGATTGTGGAAAAAACCATTCTACTTGTCTTTCCTACCTATGGTCATCGCCAGTCCTAATGGCAGGGCTTTTCCGGCCTAACTTAAACTGGCTGTTAGAACCATACTTCCGCAATTTTTTGGGTAAGGATATGGTTCAAATTAGATTGTAAATAGCTGAATTATATGTCACACTTGAACTATTTTGGATGTATTATCAATAAATTTAGTCAAAGGAAACCCACGGCTTTTTCTGATCGAAAAATTGTATCGATAATTGGAAAAGCCCTCTCTGTTCAAGGAAAACTACCGTGTCTAAAGAGAAAACAGTTTTGAAAAGAAAACACAAGACCCCCTTTTTCTGGATAGATCTGTCGATGGTTATTATGCTAATTGCAGGGTTATCCTTTTCTGCTTTGATAGGTATAACAGAGGTTAAGCAGTTACGAGAGGATCTGAAGTACCATTCCCAGGTAATTGCCAGGAGTTTAAATGTAGAGCACGTGTCCGCTCTTACAGGTCAAAGAGCGGATAGTTCGGATGCATACTATCCCAGACTAAAAGCCCAGTTTCAGCGATTAAATAAAATGTATCCCCAAGGCAGCACGGTTTTTTTAGTGGGCCGAAATAAAAAAACGGAGCCCCATTTCTTACTGCACTCCAGTTCAGAGCTTGAGGGGTGGATAACAGAAGATAAGCTTTATCCTGATATCAGCGCTCATTTGAGTGAAGCCATTGATGCCGAAAAGAGATTTATCAGTTACTCCGGTATGATCTATACTTTTTCACCGGTAAAAGAGGGTTATGAAAACAATCCGGTTGCGTATTTAGGAATTGGCATAGAAGTAAATGAGTGCAGATTCATGGCTGCAAAAGCAGTCAAGGTACCGTTAATAACCACAGTTATTTTCCTTTTGGTACTGCTGGCGTTTAAAATCCTTCTTAACAGCAGGTTTATCAAAAAGGTAACTATCCGAAAAGAGACCTTTATTACAGGTGTATGTGCGCTAAGTCTAACACTTATGGTTTCCTGGAAAGTTCATATCATAGAACTAAATACCCTAAAGAGTAATCTTTCGATGCTGGCTGATACAGAGAACGCAAATATTATACGGGCATTGGAGAGTTTACGTGATGAAGAGCTTGGGGGGCTGACAAATTTAATAAGGTCCAATCAACACATTCAAAAAGAAGATTTTTCTCTCTATACAAAACACCTTGTTGGTATTGACCACGTTCATGGCTGGGCCTGGATAGAGGCTGTTAAAAAGGCTGAAGAGAGCGGCTTTGAGCAGTTAACCGGCATAGAAATTTGGAAAGAAAACAATGACCCAATAAAGGACACAGAGTTTTATCACTATTACTATCCTGTCGTTCACAGGGAACCTTCTGAAAAAAACGATATACTGTTAGGGTTTGATCATAGTTCGGAAAAAAACAGAAAAAAGGGAATAAAAACAGCCTATACTACTGACCTTGTCTCTGCGAGTGATCCCGTAGTACTCATAACGGGTGAGGATAGTACAAAGGGCATTATTCTCTACAGAGCAGTAAGGGATATAAACAATCCTTTGAAACTCCGGGGCTTTGCTACAGCTGTAATTGAACCGCAAAAACTGCTCAGAAACACAGTAGGATCAGGATTAAGAGGGGATAGTTCTGTAATCGATGTAAGACTATGGCAGGTAGATTCCACAACGCCAGATCTCCTTGCGTATTCGTCGAAGCGCCTGGTAAGCCAGCCGTTTAGCAGTGGCAGTGACATATTCAGGCGAAACTTTTCGGCGGTGCGGCCAGTGTTACTATTTGGAAAGGTGTTCGCGGTGGAAGTCTTGCCCGGGCTTAGTTTCAGTAAAATGTATCCTGCCAGATCCGGGTGGTTAGTTGGGTTATTAATGTCACTGATATCGCTAAGTGTTATTGCCCTGGTAAATACAACAGCAAACAAACGTGATAAACTAAAACGGCAGGTTGATAGAAGAACCGTTGCTCTTAAAAAAAGTGAAGCAAAACTCAATGCAACCTTACTCTCTATTGGAGAGGGGGTAATTACTACAGATATCTTTGGCAAGATAACAATGATAAATAGTGTGGCCGAAACGCTAAGCGGATGGACATTTAAGGAAGCGTATGAAAAACCCATAGAAACTGTTTTAAGTTATGACGGTCTAAACTCTACTGTCTTAAGCAGCAGTCCAGTAAGCATGGTCTTATCAAACGGCAAAGTATACGAACCGAAAAAATGCTTACTGCTCAAGTCAAAGGATGGAAAGGAACGTCTGACAGAGCTGATTGGGGCTCCAATTAAAGAAGAGGAGGGGGTGACAGGAGTAGTGCTTGTGTTTCGTGATGTTACCGAGAAAGAAAAGCTTATCGAAGCAACCCAGTTAAACCAGCGCCTTCAGTCGTTATCTGTTCTCGCGGGAGGAATAGCACATGATTTTAATAATATGCTTACAGGAATATATGGTTATATTGATCTGGCCAGTGAAAGTGAAAAGGAACAGGCAGGCAGCTATTTAAAAACTGCCCTTGATACCATAACCAAAGCGCGCGGACTTAGTAATCAACTTCTTACATTTGCTAAAGGAGGCGCTCCGGTAAAAACCTCTGCCAGGCTTAGCACAGTAATCAGTGAATGCATAAACTTTGTTCTAAGCGGATCGAAGGTGGTTTGCAAGTACACCTATTCTGAAGATCTCTACGCCTGCTTTATGGATAAATCTCAAATCGCGCAGGTTATTGATAATATTCTTATCAATGCACTGCAGGCTATGCCCGAAGGCGGAGAGATTGAAATAACCGCCAAAAACCATATCTTAAACGAAAAGCAACATCCGTATTTGAAGGGTGGCAGATATGTTTTACTCTCCATAAAGGACCATGGTATCGGAATCGAACCGGAGAAACTGAACAGAATCTATGACCCCTTTTTCAGTGATAAACCCAAAGGTCATGGGTTAGGACTTTCTACCTGTTACTCAATTATCAGCAGACATGAAGGGGCGATGGATGTGGAATCAAAACCCAATGAGGGTACTACTTTTCATATCATACTACCCGCATCAGAAAATCAGGAGCACAAAGAGGCAAAAAAAGATTCTGCCAGGCACAAGGGAAAAGGTCTGATACTGATAATGGATGATGAGGAGATTTTACGAAAAAGTATCAGTGCTATGGTTGAGGCCATAGGGTATCGTACTATCTGTGCAAAGGACGGGAAAGAGGCTGTCGAGCTCTTTATGAAAGCAAAAGTTGAAGAAATCCCGTTCACAGCAGCCATTCTCGATTTAACCATACCAGGAGCAATGGGCGGAAAAGAGGCAATAAAAAAGATCCGTGAAGAAGACAAAGAGGTGCCCGCTTTTGTTTTCAGTGGATATGCAGACGATCCCGTGATGGCAGACCCAAATGCTTATGGTTTTACCGCAAGTATTCCCAAGCCATTTAGGATATCGGAACTTTCTGAGGTGTTTAACAGGTATTTGAGAAAATGTTGGAAAGCAGGCTAATCGACGTTGATAGTTAATGTTGTTTTTCTGCCCCAAGTCCAAGGGATCATGCTGCACTTTCCTTGTAAATCTGATCTTTGGAACTCTTTGTTTTAGTCTCCATCTAACAAGGGAGTTTTAGGTCTATCCTCTTATACCAATTTTTTTCCCCTATAATCGCTGCTATCATCTTGCAGTTTCAGGCTCCAAAATCGACGGCAAACATACATTCACTAACAATTTGCTTGTAAGATTTATCTGCTGCTCAGGGGTATCATTTGGGTAACCTCTCATAGATCTATTCATTAATTCAACACTTTTAAGGAATAATCATCAGTTATGTTTTTTAGGAGCTTAGATTAAAGCTTATATTACACTTGTAAGTAAAATTAATGATGGGAGGATACATGGGGTTCGACTCAAGGGCTAAAGTTACGGATAAATTGCTGTTTGTGATTATGGTTTTGTTTCTTAGCGTACACAGTGCACCTCCGCCAACCCTTGAAGGGTGGGAGCTTGTATTTGAGGATACCTTTGAGGGCAATTCACTTGATCTTAGTAAATGGAATCCTACCTATAACTGGGGCAACATGCATAATCACCGCGCCTACTGCGATGCGGAAAACGTGATAGTCGAAGATGGTACACTCAGGATAAAGGGTGAAGCGCGGAGGCATCCTGATGCCCCCGAAACTCACACTCACGGCGGTGAGACCTTTACAATGAATTACACTTCAGGGGCAATCGATACAAGAAATAAGTTTTCCTTTAAGTACGGGTACCTCGAGGGACGTTTTAAAGCCCCGCCCCAAAGAGGTACATGGCCTGCCTTTTGGACCCTTCAGGATGGATGGCCACCAGAGATCGATATACTTGAGATCCCTCATGACAGAAGGGATCATCACTACTATCTCCATTACACCGACCTTGACTACTTTGAGGAGCATAATCGTCACCACTGGGACCATGAACGCTCTTTTGGAGGAGTTCACCGTGGCCCGGATAAATCCGCGGACTTTTACAACTACGGTGTAGAGTGGGATGAACACAACATGAATTTCTATTTTGATGATCAGATGATAGCGTCATTTCACAGACCCCGGGAGATCTCTCAATTGGAAGAACAGTATATACTTATCAACCTTGCCATCGGTGGCTGGGCCGGCAATGAAATCGAAGTTACTGAAGATAACCCGGCCTGGTTTGAAAGTGAATGGATACGAGTATGGCAGAGAAAAGAGGCACTGCCCACGACAATCAGGCTCTACTCTCTGGCAGAGGGTGGCTGTATGGTTCCCGATGATAACAGACTCGTTGTGGGGGACTGCACCGATTCATCAGCATTCATTGAGATGCAATCCCTCGGGGGGAACTCTTATCGTCTTATTTTCGGAGACCAGGTGCTCGACATACCAGGCGAGTCGACAAGCGCAGGTGCAGAGGCCGGGCTCTGGGGATGGAATGGTGGTGAACATCAGAGGGCACTGCTTGAACCCCAGCCAGACTTCACCGGCACGGTTGTGCGTATCAGGATGCAGCACAGTAATCACTACCTGCGAGTTGATGGTGATGGCAGGGTGATTCAGGACTGGAACAGCTCATGGGAGTGGAATCAGAACTGGAGAGTTGTAACAAGTGATGAAGAACTGAGTACTTCAGTAGCACAGAAACCCCTGCAGTCTAAATCTATTGGAACCACACCCGCTATCATTCAGCGCAACAATATTCTCGAAATTGTCCCCGGTAGTGAGTCTGCTGCGGATGATATCTCAGTAAGCATAAATGATTTAAAGGGAAGACAGGTTATGGAATACAAGGTAAGAGGCAGAACCACTCTTGATCTCAGCAGTTTGCCCCGGGGTAGTTATATTGCTAGTTTAAGAACAGCGAGGGGTGTTGAGAGGAGGAGGTTTGTGCTTGAGAGATAGAGGTGGGATAGAAGGGAAGTGGGGAAAACTTGTTGCGTATGTAACTTTTCCGGATGCTAAACACGTGAAAAGGGTTACTACCACAAGCCCTGGCAAAGTGCGGAGTAGAGCATTTTTAGCATTTTGATCTACCACAAGAAGGTTGGTTCCTGAGCTGCAGAAAAAATCTCCTATCAGATCATTTCCAACCTTTTCAGCTATCATCCCTGTTAAAAACATCAGTATCCCGTTTTTCCAAAAAGGATTGTAAAAACGGGTCGATAAAGAGCGTTTTACCATGCAGAGAGAGACATGCTTTAACTAAAGATATAGGAGTTAATGGTTGGCTGATATTTGCCATACTGTTGTGCAACGTATCGGTTCCCTTTATTCCATCATAAAAAGCAGCGCCGGACTGTTTTGCACTCAGCAATTTCATTAAAAAGGGAATTTTTACTTTTGGTTTAAAAACAATCGTTGCCTTTTTCGTCCGTATAAGCTCCTTTGCGTAATCAATGGCATCGTATAACCCACCTAAGTCATCAACTAAATCCATTTCATCTGCATCTTTTCCAAGAAAAACCTGCCCCTCCCCAAGCTCATCAACTCGTTTTATAGACAGGTTTCTGGCCTTAGCTACACGTTCAATAAATTCTTCATAGAGATGTCCGGTTATGTGATCAATGTTGTTATACTCTGTTTCGCTAAGTGGACGAAGAGCAGAAGCAAAGTCGGCCAAATCACCACTCTTTACACTGTCTGCTGTGATACCATGTTTACGAAGCACTTCAGCAAAATTAAAATAGAGTGAAAGAACCCCAATAGAACCGGTAACTGTTGATGGAAGAGCAAAAAGCCGACGTCCTGTTGTGGATA
The DNA here is from genome assembly GCA_029688955.1 of Chitinispirillales bacterium ANBcel5. Taxonomy (NCBI): domain Bacteria; kingdom Pseudomonadati; phylum Fibrobacterota; class Chitinispirillia; order Chitinispirillales; family Chitinispirillaceae; genus Cellulosispirillum; species Cellulosispirillum alkaliphilum. Next base: position 11,834 of record JARUKZ010000037.1, read on the forward strand.
TCCAGTACCCGCCACTTCCCGCAACCGGTCCCATAGAGATAACTACAGGTTTTTTATCATTCAGGGCTATAAGTTCCCTAAGGATGTTTTCACTTGCAATTGCAGAACCACCACCACTATTAATTCTGAACACCACAGCCTTAATTTTGCGATTCTTTCCAAGTGCTCTTATTGAACTGATCATCGATTTATCACCAATAGCTTGTCCAAAGAGCGGATGTCGACGGTTTTCACCATCAATAATCATTCCTTCAAACACAAGAACGGCAATTTTTGCACCTGACCCAAACTGCCCTTTGTATTTTTTTATAGCAACCTTCTTGATTTTTTCCTTTTGCCACTCATTGCTAAGATCGTCAACAGTACGTAGCTGATCAACTAACCCCTGCTTTACGGCTTCTGAAGCAGTGAACACTTTTTCCCCGGATAGCATCTCATCGAGCAAACTTTGGGTGTAAGCGGATTCAGAAGATCCGGTTACCGTATCACGCATTATTTCTACAACGCCATCAGCCAAGGTTTGATACTGTTTTCTTGCGTACTGGTCATACTCGTCACATCGTACTGTATCTGCTGCGCTCTTATACTTACCACGTCGTATTACTTCTACATCAATGGAGTGCTTATCAAGCAGTTTTTTGAAAAAGAGAGAAGTAAATCCTATTCCAAAAAAAGAAACCTGGCCGAGAGGATGGATAATGCGTTGGGTAGCGATTGAGCCAAGAACACAGTCTACCATTTCATATTCCGGTGCGTAGTAGAAAAGTTCCTTACCGGCATCTTTAAGTCGTTTGAGCCCTAAATAAATCTCTTCCACTCCACCAAACGCAGGTACCGCAAACCCTTCTCTTCTATGGATAAGAACCTTCTTTATTGAACGATTCTTAATGGTTAACTCAATTAATTCAAAAAATCTGTCTAAACGAAAACGTTTGGTAGCGGAAAGATCGATTCCCTTAACCTGTGGGCCGATCTCTGAGTATTGTCCCTTTAATTCAATTGTAATTGTTTTCATTTTAGAGTACCCATTGTTTGTGTTTGTCTTTAGCAAAGATTGAATTCGAAAGTTAAGTAATAATAAATAACGAGGACAAGCCCTTGAATCAATATAATATAAGCAGCCTGAAGATAAGATCTTTTTATGTACAGGAATGAGTGTGGACCCAAAGGCAGTTTGCGTGCATTAAACGCCAGGGTACTGGTGAGAGTTATGGAGAATCAGGAAAGTGGCAGGATTGTTTTTAGAGTGAATGTGCTGGTGGTATGGGGGAAGATTTTTTTGTGAAGGGAGGGGTTGCCCCGGAGGTGAAAATGACTATCCCGATTCATTTCAGGGGGAGATAGTCAAGGCAACATTTGCTGAAATATACTGTTTTCTGTAGCCCATGTAATTTTTCTATTGGTCCGGTTTGGTTCTATAGGGGTGGGTGAAGGTGGTAACAGAGTTCCCCGGAGGTGACTTTGGGCTACTTTTTTTAGGTAGTGTTTTTAGTTATTGGGGAAAAGAGGTTTCCAGATAGTTCTCCCCGGAGATGATTTTTGGTACCCACATCTAACAAATTCACCTCCGGGGTCAGGAGAATATGAAACGATTAGTTACCTCCCTGATCTGCTTACAGGGTAATTGATTTGGTATTTTTGGGCACAAATCGATTACGAAGAGAGTTGAGTGGTTTTATAGATGAACTTCAAGCTGAAGTTTTTATAGTCTGTAGAAAGAATGAGGTTTGAGATTAAAAAGTTATAGACTTCCGTTTCTAATCAACTATTGTATTCATTAAACTACAAGCAATCCAACATGGTGCCGGTGATGCTCTGTGTTTATGGAAGAAAATGAAGGTTAGAAATCTTTGCTTTCCCGAGCCCCGGAGATGATTTTTGCTCTAAAATTCATCTCCGGGGCAAATAGAACAAAACCATTTTTCTTTATTACAAGGTTAAAACCTCTACACAACATAGTGAAAGAAGGCGAGGTGTTGAAATCACAAAAACAGGCTCGATATAATAAGATTTGCAACCAGGATCAGCACACTTGATGCAACAACGGCGTTTCGCGTTGCCCGACCGATATTTTGGGCCCCACCCTTCACAGAGAAACCGAAAAAACATCCTATAAGGGCATTTATAGTGGTAAAGGTAATTACTTTTACAAAGCCGGTTGAGATAGTCTGCACAGAGAAACCATTCCTCATACCATTATAAAAAGCAATGGGAGCGAGTCCGTAGAGCACAGTTGAGAGTATCTGTGCTGCAATTACGGCTAAAACTGAGCTAAAAACATAAAAGGTCGGTGCCATAATGAAACATGCAATTATCCTGGGCTGAATAACATACCTATAAGGGTCCAGTGAGAGGCATACCATAGCATCAAGTTGCTCTGATACCTTCATTGAACCAAGCTGAGCTGCGATTCTTGCAGCAACTCTGGCAGAAAGAATCAATCCTACAAGAGCCGGGCCTATTTCAATAAAGATGGTAGTCCCTACCATTCTGCCCATAAGAATAGGGGTGGCATGAAATCTGGCGGTTATTTCAGAATAGGTCAGCGTAGCGATAAAGCCCGAAAACACACTTACCAGTAGTATCAAAGGAAACGAGCAGACCCCCAATTCAAACATTTGGTCTCTTATTTTACCAAAATGTGGTCTTCGGCACAAACTTTTAAGCAAAAAAGTGAAAATGCGACCCAAAAAGAGTATAGATTCCCGGAAATTTTTACCGGTTACTTCAGCAAGCCTGTCTAAATATTTTATCAATTCCTCAATCCTTACTCTATCGGTATAGTACTATTTTAAAGAAAAATATCATTTGGCACCCTTACTATTTTATTCTGAATTTTGAGATACTGCAACGAACTTTGGAAACAATCATCTATGTGCATTGTAATTACAGGTAGTATTTTACAGTCAAACCGAAATAAAGAAAGGTAAACGATGTACGAAATAACTACAGAAAGCCATTTTTCTGCAGCTCACAGGCTAAGAGATTATAGCGGACCGTGCGAAAACATCCATGGTCACAATTGGTTGGTCAGGGCTACATATCGTTGCTCTGAGCTGCAAAAAAACGGTATTGGAATCGATTTTAAGATTCTTAAGGGAAAATTGAAGGATATCTTAGAAGAGTTTGATCACAAAGACCTTAATTTAGTTTTAGGTGGTGAAGACGGACTTAATCCCTCCTCTGAAAACCTTGCCCGGTATATTTTTGAAAAACTGGAAAAGGCACTGGTCGATCACAGTGGCTCTGTGGCCAGAGTTGAGGTTCACGAGACACCAGGAAACCTTGCAGCTTACTTCAAATGATTGAAATATCAGAAATATTTAAAAGCATACAGGGGGAGTCTACCTTTGCTGGCAAATTGTGCTCCTTTGTACGTTTGAAGGGTTGTAATCTTTCCTGCACCTGGTGTGACACATCATATACCCAGACTGAAATGGGTCAGAGAAAAAGCGTAGATTCAATTATTAAGGAACTGGGGAAGCATCAAGTATCGCTGGTAGAAATCACAGGCGGTGAACCTCTATTGCAAAACCAAACCCCCGAACTTTGTGAAAAGCTGCTAAACCAAGGATACACAGTACTTCTTGAGACGAACGGGAGTAGGGATATAGGAGTACTTCCTTCAGGAGTAAGAAGGATTGTGGATATAAAATGTCCCGGAAGTGGGATGGCTTCACGTTTTTTGAAAAGCAACATAGACCTTCTGGTGGACTCTGATGAGTGCAAGTTTGTGATATCAGATCTGAATGATGCCCGCTGGGCTTTTGAATTTATCAGAAAATATGATCTGATATCCCGATGCCCTGTTAACATTTCCCCTGTAGGGGCAAAGGGAAACTTAAGGGAACTTGCAGAATTCATAATTGAGAGAAATGAAGATGTAAGACTAAACATTCAGTTGCATAAAATTATTTGGGGTGACAGGAGGGGTGTTTGAAAAAAAAGGCAGTTCTTTTACTCAGTGGAGGTTTAGATAGTGCTACCTGTGCAATTGTTGCTAAAGATCAACACTATGACCTTTTTGCCTTAAGCTTTGCTTACGGGCAGCGCCATAGTGTCGAGTTAGATGCAGCTAAAAAAATTGCGGATTTTGTAGCTGTTGCTCAGCATCACATTGTTACTATAGATCTGGCTTCATTTGGAGGTAGCGCTCTAACGACAGATAAAGAAGTACCAAAAAATCGTTCCAATGATGAAAACATCCCTGCGACTTACGTACCAGCCCGAAACACCATATTTCTCTCATTTGCTCTTGGTTGGGCAGAGGTGCTTAATTGCCGGGATATCTTTATTGGGGTAAATGCGGTTGATTATTCCGGATATCCGGATTGCAGACCAGAATTCATTGATGCGTATCAAAAAATGGCTAATCTGGCAACAAAAGCTGCTATTGAGGGTCAGAAAGTAACGATCCATACCCCACTAATAGACTTAAAAAAATCAGAAATAATAAAAAGAGGTATAAACCTTGGCATGGATTACTCCCTGACACATAGCTGCTATGATCCTGATGAAAATGGTTTAGCCTGTGGTGAGTGTGATAGTTGCAGAATTCGCAGGGATGGTTTTGAGAAAGCTGGTATTGGCGACCCTACTAAGTATAAAAACAGATAGTGGCCCCCGGAGATGACTTATATACACTTGAAATTATCTTTAAAGTCAAACTAATTACACGAAAATACCTCCTGAAACTAGTTAGTTTAAATTTTTAGAAAAAGAGAGCATTTGGAAAGAAGGTGGGAAAGATTAAAAGAGAGAACGACTTCTTTTTTGCATGATATGAAATGCTCCGCAGTATAACACTAGAGCGACTGCCGCCAACATGGCTAATGTATTTAATTAAACAAACGATTGAAGTTTAGACTTCAAATATAAAATTAAGGATAATTAGACCCTTTGCTTTTAAGTAACCCCCGTTAATGCAGAAAAGATTTTGCTAACCCACATCCTCTTGAAACCATTCTGGATACAGCAGAATCAGTTACCTTAAGATATTCGGCCAAATCAGCCAACGAATAATCAAGGTGTGCAACTCCTATAGAAGCAAACAATGTTCGTAAATACGATTTCATGCTTTTATTTCCACGCTTAAAAAGGTCATTCATATTCATGTTAAGAAAGTGGCTAATTTCCTGGTGAAGTACATTTAAAGGGATTGTAAGAATTTTGTTCAAGTTTTTTATTTCACGCCTATGATTATCTTTTAAAATGATAGATGAGGTAAAACAAGCTTCTCCTATAATACCTATCTCTTTGCTTAAGAAATGCTGCCCGATACGATTGGCTTTCCTGAGGCGATCAATAATGTTATTATAATGGATACAATGAGTAAGATCAGCCTTTATATAATTCTGGTACAAAAATATTTGATTACAGTTACCAAAAAGGTTTAAAATGCCTTTTATATCTTGAAATTTATTTAAACACCTTTTTATAACAGCAGAGTGCCCACTCTCTTCACACCTATCTAACTCGCTTATACTGCAAAATCCGTTACGGACCGGATTAAGATGTACATGGCGAATTACTTCTTTTAAAGCTACTTTGTCATCAATTATTGCAGATGAGATTCTTTTTGCAAAAACGCGACCTTTTCTTTTGAGTTTTTTATTTAAGTATTTGGCGTAAACTGAATTGAGGGTTCGCATAAACCCGGAAATAGGTACATCGCTTGTTTTAATAATTAGATGATAGTGGTCATCAGAAAACGACCAACTAAGGCATTTATAACCACATGCTTTCAGCAAACGGGTTAATTCTTTTTGAAAAAACAACTTAGATTCTTTATCGGGGAACAATCTTACCCCACTAATAACATCGGATCGGACCTGATAATGAACTTGCGAGACTATGATTCTTGGTTTAGTACTCACAAATATTTATCCTTTTTTACAAGAAGGTTAGGGAGTGGAGTTTAAGGATGCATAAAGTTTTAGCAAATAGTGTTCCCTCTGTATCCCCGGAGATGAAATTAAGCTGAATTGGTGCTTTTGTAAAAAAGTGAAAGAAACAATAGAATTCAATGTTCTATCAAAGTCGAATACAGTACAGTGTGTTGTTCAAGATTCCGGAGATGAATTTTGGGGCATAAATTATTGTTAATTCATCTCCGGGGAACTAACGAGATCCAGGCGAAGCTATAGTATTTCAGTAAAAAAAAGAGCCTGTAAGAAGTTCCTAGTAAAGGTGTATTTTATCAAAAAACTTAGTGCTTCAACGGTGCGTTACTGATTAGTTTACCACAATTTAGCATTAAAGAAAACCTCACAAATAATTGGAATAGTCTACAGTGAGAAAATCACCTCCGGGTAACAAAGCCCAACTACTCCATCAATGATCCCCAAAACTACTAAAAAACTTACATCCACTTACGATAGTTTCAAGAAAGCTTTAGTTTAAAAATCATCTCTGGGGCCTGAAATGAATTTTGGGGCATAAAATATTGTTAATTCATCTCCGGGGAACTAGCGAGATCCAGAGCGAGGCTATAGTATTTTGTAAAAATCACCTCCGCCCCCCCCCTAATCCTCAACACCAAACTCCTCACGCAACACACGCTGCGCTACACGAGCCCCACTACCACGTCGACCCGACATCGCTTGAAGCGCAGGAATCGCCCGGGGATCACCAAACTCACCAAGCCGCTCTACCGCCTGTACACGGGTACGGTGGCTGGCTGAATGTGTAAGGTCAAGAATGTAAACCGGTACAAGGTCCACCCGCTCTCCGGCGTTCTGAAGTATTCGTACTGCATTCCACCTCACCCAATAGTGATGATCTTCGGTCCACTGATGCATCCGGGGGTGTTGCGATAGGCGAAGGGAATGTGCTGCAAGTTCTATGAGTACTGAAGAAAGTTGCTCTTTCATCAATTTAGAAAAATCTTCCATTAAAAAAGCATGCTCTTCGATTATGGAACTTATCCCAGCCTCGCTTTGTTCAAGCTCGGAGAACACTGCACTGGCTTCCCCATAGTCACCTGCTATAAGAGCAACCCGACCTTTCAGCACCTGTGCCTTGAGGCCGTTGTTTGAACAGTTTTTTACTATAGATAAAACTTTTCGCGCTTCAGATAATCTTCCTGTTGATAGTAGTGCCCTGCTTGTATCTATCAAACAGGCAGGACTTCGCACTTCATAGCCCTTTTCTTCAGCTGCACTGAGAATAGCCCCTCGTTCTTTTGAACTTTTAGCGATAGTAGAAATCCCAAACACTACAAGTAGAAGAATAATAAGACCAGATAGGCAATAGGAAAAGATGGTAAGCTGGTGCTTGTCTGTATCTTTCCAAGAAAAGCCGCATATTCGGTTAGTGAAATCTTTTAGGATAGGGGTACAGTTACTCTTTGCAGTTTTCAAATAGCCAAACAAGTCGGTTTTTAGTTGTTTAAACGATGTTGACTTAAGATAACATTTCACAGTATCTGTTAAAAACCCGGGGTGTAAAAATTTTTTCAGTTCACCAAGCTTATTGCTCCTGGAATTGTTATTATCCCGGCAATCGTTTTTTGTTTCAAGAAGGTGTTTTATTTCAACTGTACTTAGCCGTTTCTTTTTTGCTGAAAAGAGTGTGCCGGTGACTATGTTGTTTAGAAAAGGGGGCACATCTTCTACAATTTCTGATAGTGGTTTATAATTACAGTTTAATGTCGCGTAAAACGTTGCAGGAATAGACTCTCTTATAAAAGGGTGCTCACCTGTAAGCATCTCGTAAAGAACAATACCAAATGAAAAAATATCCGAATAACAGTCTATAGTGGTTCCATCTATCTGCTCAGGAGACATATAGCCCGGTGATCCCACTGTGGAGCCATCCTGCGTGAGAGTAGAGCTGGGGGATTTAATCATCCCAAAATCGGACAACTTTGCGATCCCCGTCTTATCATCGATTAAAATGTTGGCAGGCTTAATATCTCGATGAATGATGTTATGTTTATGTGCATGGATCATTGCACTGACAATGTCCTTTGCTATCTCTGTACACTGTTGGGTCCTAAGTCGCTTTTGGCGCCTGAGCAACTCTTCAAGGCTTTCTCCTTCAACATATTCAAAAGCGATCCAGGGCAACCCCGATTCCTCTCCGGCATCATAAACAGTTACAATAGAAGGATGATTAAGTATGGCACAGGACTGAGCTTCAATCTTAAAACGCTCAAGATACTCCTTATGCATACTTTGGTGAAGGTCATTATTAATTGCAATTACTTTTATCGCAAGACGGCGTTTGAGAATCGGGTCTTCAGAGAGATACACCCGCCCCATTGCACCTTCCCCAAGGAGTTTAAGGACTTTGTAGCGTCCAAACTGTTTGGGAGGAATATCTTTTGCTCTTTCTGAATTATTCTTTTCCATGATTTAAAAATAGATAAGAGCATAATTTTTTTGCTACATTACCGAGCACAGAATTCGATTTTTATAAAACCGCTGATTAATTCTATCGTTTAAAACAGCTTAATACATTTAATTTAAATACGTTAGTTGAGTTTAGAAATGACCTGAGCAAACGGTAGTAAGCAATGTATATTGTGGGGTAAGGTGGATAATGAATACTCATACGGATATCGGGTGCATATACTTCAGTTCTGATTGTATATTTGCCTTGTTGTGTTAACCATTTATTTAACCGGTGTTATGAACAAAACAATTAAAACTCTCTTTACCCTGATATTTTGCGGGATCTTGATCTCTGTAACGTATGCTCAACAGTGCCAGCTTACTGTTGCACGGCTTAAATACGGGGGTGGGGGCGACTGGTACACCGGTCCCTCAATGATTCCAAATCTGATCAATGCAGCTAAAAGCCGCACTGATATGCCCATATGTGACACCGGGGCGGTTGCGGAGATCAATGACCCGGAGTTTTTCAATTTCCCCTTCATTTTCATGACAGGGCATGGGGAAGTTCGTTTTACCCCGGAAGAGAAAATCAGACTTCGCAAATACCTGCTTGGTGGGGGATTTTTGTGGGCAGATGATAATTATGGTATGGATAAGTCATTCAGACGTGAGATTGCCGCTCTTTTTCCTGAAAACCCGTTGGTCAAAATACCCAATGACCACCCAATATACACAAGCTTTTATGAACTGGATGGGTTACCTAAAATTCATGAACACGATGGAGAACCGGCTCAGGGCTATGGGGTGTTTTTTGAAGGTAGAATGATCCTTTTTTACACATATAGCACTGACATTGGAAATGGTATGGAGGATCTGCATGTGCACAATGTAGGTGAAAAACGCCATGAGCTGGCCTTGAGAATGGGCGTTAATGTCTTATACTGGTATTTTGACCCCCACTAAAGAAAGCCTGACGGAGCGTATCCATAAAGAAGATGAATGAAAATCTTTCCAAGCTTAAACGTTTCTTAAGAGTAAAAAGAGCACAATTTTTATTCGGAAGTCTCTTATGCACCCTGATTATTCATCTTTCAGTACTATTTGGCTTGCACGCCCTTATGGCGCTTCTATTTTCTTTTTTTCCATGGGTGTACACTCCTTTGCTTTGGATTGGTTCTATCGCAGTTACGTTCTTGAGCCTCTTTTTGAGTACTGCAAAAAAAATTGTTCGATGCCCGTCCACACTAAAAATAGCCAAAACACTTGAAAGCAAAAAGGAGATTGAGCACCCCTGTCTTTCATTGGCGGTTGAGCTTGCAGATCAGCGGCAAAACGGTTCAGAGACACTTAAGGGGATTGTTTATGGTAGTGCCGCAGAGCAGATAGACTGCTTCCAAAATGTGTCTGTAAGAGAAAAACTTCGTTTAAAGGGAATTATACTTTTACTACTTGCACTACTTTCTACCACTCTTCAGGCTGTTCTTCCCCAAAACCTCTTTGAGTACTACCGTTTACCCTACAGTATGCTTGTAAGAGATGATGATTATACAATTAACCCTGGGACGGTAACGGTTGCAAAGAACAGTTCAGTAGATTTAAGACTTATTCCCGGCTCAGTTTTTCCATCTGCAAGCCTTCACCTCTCAGATCTGCAGGAAGTTGCGGAGAACCCTGTACTGCTGAGACCCGATTCCACCAACGAGTTTTCCTATGTTTTAGACAGCCTCTCTCAAAGTATTGTTTACAGGTTTTCACTGGGACGAATTCCAATTCAGGCAGATACGATCCATGTTGCTCAACCCCCACGTATACGGAATCTTTCTGTTACAGTCATCCCTCCGGATTATACCGGAGCAGAAAAGCGCACACTACCCGCAGGACAGGGAAACTTCTCGGCCTACATTGGGTCGACGGTTCGGTTTTCTATCCATTCAAATACCCTCAAAAGTGCAGAGATGATCTTCCAATCTGATACTGTCCAACTTGATACCGAAGACTCACTGGCAACTGGTGAAATGGTTGTACAACGTTCCGGCACCTACACATTTGCTTTAACAGACAGCTTCGATCAAAGAAATGATTCTTTACCTAAATTCAATATATCTGTGATTCCGGATGAAGAACCACTGGCATTTATCTTAAAACCCGGCAAAAACAAAGATGTTTCCCCTCAACAAATCGAGACACTCCTGGTTGAAGGAATTGATGACCTGGGGATTAGTGACATGCGTCTTCAGTGGTGCAGGGGTTCTCAATGTGAAAGTCCTGAGAGCTGGAATCTTACCGAAGCCGGACAGCCTCCGGTGATTAGAAAAAAACTTCAGTGGGATCTAGACGAGCTTTCGCTTCATCCCAATGACACTCTTTTTTACTGGTTGAGGGTAAGAGATAACAAACCGTTTGGCAGACCTCAGGTTGCAATCAGTGATACTTTCTGGTTTAGAATCCCCGGTTTTGAAGAGTTCCATCGGGAGATTGCTGAAGAAAGTGAATACTCTCAGGATAGGCTTGGGCAGGTACGGGAGGGGCAGCAAAACCTGAGTTCAACCATAGAAAAACTGCTGCAATCACAAAGTTCGGGTGATCAACCATCCTGGGAGCAGCAAAGATTATTCGATGATATTGAACAGCAGATAAAAGCTCAGTCCGATTCCCTTCAAAAGGCACTTGAATCCCTTAAAAAAAGCACTGAGCAATTAAGAAGTGATGGCACAATCAATGAACAGATCACGGAAAAAATGGATGCTGTGGAAAAAGCTATTGAAGAGCTGATAAAGGACTACGGAGAAAACCTGTTTGGACAGACAGAAGATAAACAGGATCTCTCTTTTTCCGATATGAAACAGGCTATGGACAATGTAAAAGAGCTGTTACCTGAACTTGGTGAGCGTCTTGAGCAGCTTCTTCAATTTCTTGAAAACGTTAGAAAGGAAAAGGAGCTGGCGGCCCTCGCTTCAGTTGCACAGAACCTGAGCTCAGAACAGGCGCAACTGGCTATGGATGAACAGGATTCAAGATCCCCCGAACGACAAAAGAATCTTATGGATAGAATAGAATCGATGCAGGAGCAGCTTTCGGAGCGTTTAGATGGTGATTGGGGCGAACTTGCTACCCACTCCCAAAACATAGAAGAGTTTCTTGAAGAAATGCAGAGCTCTCTTGATGAAGGAGCGATGCCGGGTGAATCACAGATGAACAGTATGAGCAGAGAACTGATGTCTTTAAGCAGTCAGTTGAGTAATATGCTTCAGTCTGACATGGAAGAAAATTTACTCAAAGACTATTATACTCTCATGAGTATGGTGCAGGATGCTCTTTACCTGTCGGACTGGCAAAGAAAACTTTTGGAGAAAGCAGTCGCCCCTGATGATCCTTCGGTGGCTGTTGCGCAACAGGCATTGATTAATGCACTTAACCGATCGATGACCAAAATAGAAGACCTTTCTACATTGCCTCCACAGGTTATGAATGAAATAGGTAGTAACTATAGAGGTGTTCAAAGGGCTTTATCTTCCGTGATTACATCACTGTCAAATACTGATGGGGCCACTGCAATGAGAAGGAGTGTTGCAGTTATCAATAAAACTACCAATGATCTTCTGGATTTGCTTAGCGGCTTTGATGATGGTAGTGAAGGAGGTTCTCAGGGATCGGGAGGAATGATGGCCGGGATGAGAGAGATTTCGGGACAGCAAGCCGGGCTTAACTCGATGATGTCTGATATTTTAAATTCACTCCTACAAGAGGGTGGGGAAGGGAGTTCCGCTGAGCAGCCGGGAGAGGGTGAGTCAGCGAGCGCTGAACAAGCAAGAAAAGAAGCCCAGGAAGCGCAGCGTGCCATTGCAGAAGAACTGAAGCGTTTGGCAGAAGAGTTTGGGAAGAGTGAAGGGGAAGATGTTGAAAAAAGGGTAAAAGAGCTTGAAAGCGAAGCAAGAAGGCTTGCGGCTTTGCTTCAAAATCCCCCCGAAGATATGCTCGATCAACAGGATCGTTTCCTTTCAAGACTACTTCAGTCCTCTTTATCTATCCACAAAAGAGATGAAAAAGATGAACGCAGGGGTAATGTAGCAAAGAATATCTACTCAGATACTGAATTACCATCACCAAAAGACCTGATTCAAAATCCGGATACCTATTACTTACTGCGGCGAAAGGCTCTTGATGATAACTACCCGGAAGACTATAGAGAAGCAATACGCACCTATTTTGATTCGCTTGGCGAAATATTTTTAAACCAGCAATAATTAAAGATTATTGAATCAACAAGTGGCAACCTGGTCGGCTAATAACTTTTTAAAAGAGATAAAGCATAAAACCATGCTACAGATTTAAAGTACCTGCAAAGGTTCGGCTCAAACTTTTCTGCTAATTAAGTCGGGTTGCTTGTTTGTTGCCATTTGTATTTAAACTCCGTTTGTCCAGGGGTAAAATCATCACCACACCCTCCCAAATCGTACATTCCAGCACCGAAAGTTGCGCTTTGCAGCAATCCAAACCGCTCTTCTTGTAACGAAGTTGTGCAGGAAAGTGATTGCACTACCCTGACTATAAGCTATGTCAGAGTGGTGATTGGTGGCTAATCCAGTGATGGGATCTCACCGGGTTCAAGTTCTCTGCTATCTATTCGAAAACCATCCTCAAACACTTCAAACCATCGGATAGTGGTGTCTTCCGAATACCGTATTGCCTTACCTGAACCATTTTCTATCTTGCCAGTAATGTTTCCCTCAGGATCGTAGAAAATCACCGAATCCTGTCTACCGTCTTTAACTTTTGTCCAATTCCTAACTTTTCCATTTAAAAAATAGGTTCTTAGTTCAATTATTTCCCCGTTATCATACACAATACTATCTTTTCGGGTTCCATCCTCACGCCATGTTTCTCTAAGGCCGTGTCTTTGCCAATTTTCGTTGTATCTAATTATTGATTGCAGTTGGTGATTAGGGTGATAGGTTCGTTGCCGAAACATTTCTTCTGTTATGTTATAGTATCTAATCCAAGTTGTATCACCTTCCGAGCTAAGATTGAATGCCGGGACTGTCTCTTCACAAACTTTGTATGGCACAACTGTTTTTATTGAACCATTTTCATAGTACCTGTAACTTGTATCAATGGGGCATCCATACTCGTAACTTATTATTCTTTTTTTTACTCCACTACTATATCTTTCTATCACTCTGCCATGCCTTTTACTGTTTACAAAAGACTCACTTCGAAGAATTACTCCGTTTTCGATTTTTTTACAGTTACTTATAGTATCTCCGGCTACTATAGTTGTATCGCAGACCCTTCCTTCACTTACTGACAAAAGTGTAAACAGAAGTATTATTAAAATTAATTTCATTTTATTTCCCTCCAATGATATTCTTTATTTTTTCTGAATAAGTAGCATATCCTCTCAATTCTTTTCCAAATTCAAGTATTACCTTCTTTCCCTTCTCCATCGCTAACCGCCTGTTACGATCACTGACAGGATGTGTTATAACATACTCATCCTGAACATTTCTCAAAGTCCATTTTAATTGATGCTTGCATTTTATGGACGAAAGAATTTTTTCTATAGTCTCAAAATCACCTTCTTCAGGAATAGCCATTACTGTCTTAAGAACACGCCCAAGCGTTTCGGGTGGGGATAAACGATAAACTGTGCTGCAGAAAAGTGGTTGCACCACCCTGTATAAGCTATGTCAGAGTGGTGATTGGTTGGCTAATCCAGTGATGGGTTCTCACCGGGTTCAAGTTCTCTGCTATCTATTCGAAAACCATCTTCAAACACTTCAAACCATCGGATAGTGGTGTCTTCCGAATACCGTATTGCCTTACCTGAACCATTTTCGATCTTACCGGTAATGTTTCCCTCAGGATCGTAGAAAATCACCGAATCCTGTCTACCGTCTTTAACTCTTGTCCAATTCCTAACTTTTCCATTTAAAAAATAGGTTCTTAGTTCAATTATTTCCCCGTTATCATACACAATACTATCTTTTCGGGTTCCATCCTCACGCCATGTTTCTCTAAGGCCGTGTCGCTGACCTTCATTGTTGTATGTATCAATTCTCCACAGTTTATTATTCTCAAAAAAGAGTTTGTGGACTCCTATTAATTGACCATCTCTGTATTCATTTGCAGCCAATGTATCACCATCAGGTGCTAATCTAATAGAATGACCATGAATTTCACAATTATAATAGGGTGTTACTCGTCTTAGGCTATTATCTTTATAAAAGGAAAACAACGTATCTATAGGACAGTTGTTTTCATAAACAATTCGGCTTATTATATTACCATTTTCATAAAACTCCTCTTGAACACCATGCAATTCCCAATTTTTATATCTATCTACTTTAACTACATTCCCATCTTCATTATACGTTGTATATACCATAAATGTATCTTTGCCAGTTATGGTTGTGTCGATAACTATTTCAGAACTTAGTGTCTTTTGCGCTACCAGAAGAAGTAATAAAAGTAAAAATAATTTCATTCTAATAAACCTTTCTTGTTAGTAAGGAAATGCTTCTTTTATATTTGGCATGGTTTTCTAAATTCATTCCAAATGCCAGTAAGCGTTCAATCCCCTTCTCCAAAGCCAACCGCCTGTTACGATCACTGACCGGATGGGTTATAACATACTCATCCTGAACATTTCTCAAAGTCCATTTTAATTGATGCTTGCATTTTATGGACGAAAGAATTTCTTCTATGGTCTTAAAATCATCCTCCTCCGGTGAAGCCATCACTGTCTTAAGAACACGCCCAAGCGTTTCGGGTGGGGAATGGCTGATCATATCCTGATTAGTGTTGCGCTTAATACACTCTTTAGTTTCTCTTATTCCAAAAACACTATCAACTCTATCAACCAACCAGGAGCCAAAATTTGAAACCCTGTCAACAATTCCCTTTCCAACTCTTCCTACAGTAATCCACTTCGCGAACATCACATTCGCAAAAACCTCAAAAGTAAGGCTGGCAACTGCACCAACTCTGTGCCATTCGACACTTTCGAACAGATGACTAAAAAGATCGATGGCTTTATCCACACTTATCTCTACCGCTATCCCGGCTTTACCACCAATTCCTTTGGTTGCCATTATACCGGTTTCAAAGCTTACTACTTCCCCATCGTATTCAAACACAGCTTTTGCTTCAAAACCAGCGCCCAAAGTTTTACCCAGAGTCTTGCCTGCTTCTGCCAAAGTATCAAATTTAGCATGTACTCCCTTAGACCACTCAAGTGCCAGAGCAAATTTACCCTCAACAGATGCTCCGGCAAACCCGCCAACGCTGCCACCCACTGAACCCTTTTGTTCATCACCCAGCTCTATGCAAGGAAACGTTACTGCAGCTTTAAGCGATCCACCCACAAATCCCTTGCCCTCAGGTTTCACAGAAAACCTGAAACGACAATCATAACCATCTTTTATCGCACTACGTGCGTTTTCACTTAACAGCAAATACTCGTAAATACTAAAGCCTTTTTCCTGGGGCAAACTCCACTGCCCCTTAACGGTTCCTTCAAGCAAACTGAAAGAAACGGCACTTTCCGCACCAACGGAAAGTTTTTTATCTTCCAGATCAAAATCGGCACCGGCCCGTGATCCGGCAACAAACCTGAAAAATTGAGTATCATATGATGCAGATAGGTAGCCAACAGCAGTATCACTCCCAGCATTATTCTTAAATCTCCAGTTCCAGGGCCACTGCGTATCAATTTTTTCAGATTCCCAAAGAGTTGCTTTAAGCTTGGTTTTTACCTTCTCCTTTTCCCGTGGCTGCTCATCAAGCTCCTTCATCCACTTGTCTTTAAGCTCTTTTACCTCCTGTGCGTTATTTTCATACCACACCCCCGCTTTTCCATCTAATTTATGCGGTCGTACATAAACCCTCGATCCAGCTGTACCCCATTTCCAGTTATCTTTTACCTTTAAAAGCTCCTGAACCGCCGATGAAGGATCCTTAGCAATACCATCAAATTTTTCCTCTGTCTTTTTAATCAGCTCCTGAGCATTAGCCGAGGAGGTTTCATCAATCGGCCCCTTTATAGCTGTGTCACGGTATTGGCTGATTTGCGCGGCAAAATCATTGAGTTCCTCGACTTCAACCAGCAACGCATCAACCTGGGATGGCTCAACTATAAGATATTCATCCCTCCCGGGAGCGTAAAAAATCATCTCACCTTCGGCTTTACAGTTCTCTGATTCTCCCCGTGCAAGACAAATCACAGGTTGTTCTTTTTCCCTCACCACTTTTTCATACGTATAAAACCCGTTGGCTAATTCAAGCACCTGCCCGGGCTCAATACGATCAGGATCCTCTAAATCATTGAACTCCGCTAGCGGTTTGTAATATGAGCTGCATCCGTAGTAACGCTTTGCTATTTTGGCAAGTGTATCACCTTGCTGAACAACATATTCATGAAACACCTGTCAGCTCCTTGTAGGCGATGTTTTTAAATGCAAAATATTTTTTCCCCTCTTTTCCGGGAATAATCTCAAGAGTATAGGATAATGAAGGGTCAAGGTCTGTATACTCCAAATCCAGGTAATCATTACCGGGAATTTTGTCATCCTCTACCGTTTTTACAACATCATAACTTCTGTTTGCGTCTGTACTGAATAACCTGTAAGTATCATCCCGAAACTCTTCGCGGTTTGGATCTACAGGAAGTCTGACCCTCACCGATTCGCTAACAACCAGTGGTAGCTCGAGCACAGGGCTATCGATGGTGTTTTCTCCCCTGGAGTGAGAAATTTGTTTGATCTGATACTGCGAAGGTGTACTGTTGTCTTCACGCCAGGCATTATAGTGCCTGAGTCCCATGAACCATAGATGTTCAATGTTAAGAAGCGCCACATCATCATCTTCAATAAACCCTTCAACCGTCTGGGCAAGGTCCTCCTCCTCCCCATCATAAGTCCCAAAAAGTTTGCCCCGTATTTTGGCCCGAATAGTTTTTTTGAGATATTTCACTTTAACGGCAAGAAAACATTGCTCATTGTGCTGAAAACCTTTTGGACCGGGTTTCCACTCTGCGGAAATGATACGAACCTCAGGTTCATGTTCCTCCTCCTCATCTCTGCCGTCACCCTCAACACCGGTAATAAATTTGGGGGGCGCTTCTGTCTCCTCAGAGTGCTTCTTTTGATCTTTTCTTTTAACCGGCGGAGGTGCAACACTCCAGTCGAGATCGGCATGTGTCAGAGCCATAGTATATCCTCTTTAAACAATGTAGGTTTTAAGCGACAGATAGCTTCTGGTATTAGCTAAAGCAGATTAGTTGTAATATATACAATAATATATATAATCTCATACTGTCTGAAAACAGATCGATATCAAAGCGTGTTTTTCCGCATCTTCCAAAAAAATTAAAATAGCTGTAACAGTGTTCCTGATACCCATAACCTGATTATTGTTCAAAGAGAGTATAAGTAATTACAGGATAACCCCTTTGCACGGCAAATCATCGGGGAAATGAGCTTGGTTAAATGCAACTCGTGTTGTTTAACGGGTTCTTAGAATATCGTTTATACTCATGAACCAATAATGGATGCTATTGTTACATCAAATTTTGGGTAAATAGTCATGATTTAAGAACTCTGCCAGCGTTTAATATTGCGACAATAGCCATTCCCATATCAGCAAATACAGCCTCCCACATTGAGGCTACGCCAAATGCTCCCAGAGAAACAAACAGCAGTTTGACTCCAAGTGAGATTATGATATTTTGCCATACTATTACTTTGGTAAACTTAGCAATATTAATGGCTTCAGCAACTTTAAGTGGTGAGTCGCCTGTCACGACAACATCGGCGGTTTCAATGGCAGCATCCGAGCCAAGTGTTCCCATTGCAATTCCAACGTCAGCCCGCGCAAGAACCGGCGCGTCATTTATTCCATCTCCAACAAAAGCCACCTGTACCTGAGGATTTTCTTGCACTATTTTCTCCAGAAACTCAACTTTCTGAACCGGTAATAATGACGATTCAAAACGATCTATTCCAGTTTTTGATGCCACTTCCATAGCTGCAGTTTTGTTATCTCCGGTAAGCATCCATATTTGTTCCACACCAGATTCTCTAAGTTTTGCCATAGCCTCAAAAGTGTGATCTTTTACTTTGTCCCCTAAGCGAATATAACCAATGCATTTACCATTAAGTGATACATAAACAATCGTTCCCTGTTCTTCATTAACTTCTATACCAGTTTCTCTCATAAGTGTATGATTACCACTTAAGATCTCCCTACCCTTGTACCTAACCTTAACCCCCCGACCAGCAATTTCGCTGTGTTGCTCTATATGTTCCTGAGATATATCCACGCCTCGTGCTTTGAGCTCCTTTTTAACTGAAAGAGCTATCGGGTGATTTGAATAATACTCTGAAGCCCCTGCGTACTCAAGCAATTCTAACTCATCTGTTCCTTTAAAGGTAACCACCTGCTGAACAGAAAAAACGCCATGGGTAAGGGTTCCCGTTTTATCAAAAACAACAATCTTTACATTACTTAATCGTTCGAGGAAATGCGAGCCCTTTACAAGAATCCCTTTCTTGGAAGCCCCACCAATCCCTCCAAAAAAACCAAGCGGTATGCTTATAACAAGTGCGCATGGACAGGAAATCACAAGTATTACCAGAGCCCGGTAAATCCATGCAGAAAACATCTCTTCAGGGAAAACTAAAGGAGGAATAAAGGCAATTAAAGCAGCCACTGCAACCACAAACGGAGTATAGTAGCGAGCAATCCTGCTTATAAATTTTTCGGTTTTTGCTTTCCTGGAAGCTGCGTTTTCAACCTCTTCCAGAAGCCTGACAATGGAGGACTGAGAGAACGGTTTTGTAACTTCAACAACAATAAGGTTTGTGAGGTTGATCTCTCCCGCAAGAACGCTTTGCCCCTGCTGTACCTTATTGGGGCGAGGTTCTCCGGTTAACGCGGAGGTGTCTATGTGAGAAACTCCACTGACAACAGTACCATCAAGAGGAATTTTTTCTCCGGGACGGATGTTTACCACTTCACCAACCTTAACTTCTTCAGGAGAGATTCTTACTTCTCTGCCCTCGCGAACCACATGGGCAAGATTAGGCCTGACAGCCAATAGTGATTTTATAGATCTTCTGGAGCGATGCACAGCAAGGTTCTGTAAAAATTCGCCTACTTTAAAAAATATCATCACTCCAACCGCCTCAGTCAGTGCTCCAATTGCAATCGCACCAACAGTAGCCAGGCTCATCAGCACATTTTCATCAAAAAAAATTCCTCTGACAATAGTTCGTACTGCTCCTCTGAGAACGTTCCAACCAGCAAGAAGATATGCCGATATAGCTATTATGTACAGGATAATTAATCCATACCTCACCTGTTGAAGTATACCTTCCAGGAAAAAAATCGAAAGAAAGAGAACGCCTGAAATTATAATAATCAACATCTTTTGTTTTACCCGAAAATCCTCCACATCTTCAGCAAATTCCTGAACCGTTGCGCTGGTAAGTGGAATAAGTTCCACATCCGGATCTACAACCGATACTTCATCTCGAATCTTTTCGGGGTAATCTGTATCGACAGTTAGGGTTAGGGCTGCAAAATTCAACTCAGCACTTTGGAAATTTTTGACTGATTTCAGATGCGTTTCGATATTTAACGCACAATCTGCGCAGTCAAGATGTTTTATGTGATAACGGTAAATCATACTGATTGGCGCTCCTTCTCAATATGCTGTAAACAAATGTAGAGAATTTTTCTGATATGATTGTCAATAATCGAATAGTGAACGGTTTTACCCAAACGAACAGACTTAACTAACCTACCCTGTCTCAGTATTCTCAGTTGATGGGAGATAGCTGAATGGTTCATTTGAAGCTGATCGGAGATTTGCTGAACATATAGCCGGTTATCCATCAGGAGGGTAAGGATTCTAATCCTTGTTGGATCTCCCAGGATCTTAAAAATCTCAGTTACTTTTAAAAGAGATGACTCGTCTTCAAACAGGTTGCTTTTAAGCATATCGGTGCGCCCGGTCCCAAATGAAATAATGAACATATATTCATATATTAAATAGCTCAGAATCGCTTCTCTTTTTAATTCCGAGCACAAAACATACCATTTTTTGCTACATTTGTACCATATTCACCTAATAAAACCCTGAAAGTGGTAATTTTTATCATAGCTAAATATTATTTTCCTCTATCTGTCTATACATTATTTATTGATTTACGGGGGTTTTGGCCAGACTAATGAATCACATCCAACTTATCTGCGATATCGGTGAGCTTAACGAAGTTTTCACAGACACACAAAACATAAACGATTTTCTGCAAAAAATTGTAGAGATGGTTGCTAAGCATATGGACGCAGCGGTGTGCTCTGTATACCTCTTTGATGAAGACCGAAATGAACTGGTTTTAAAAGCCACCAAAGGCCTTAGCCATGAGGCGGTAGATAAGGTAAGAATGAAATTGGGTGAAGGTTTGGTAGGACTTTCATTAAAACAACTTCGTCCCATATACGAACGCAAAAGCAGCGCTCATCCTTCCTATAAGTATTTTCCTGATACACTCGAAGAGAAATATGAAGCGTTTGTAGCAGTTCCTATCGTACGCGGTTTATCCAGAATTGGGGTGCTTGTAATACAGCGCCAAAGAAGAAGGATCTTCAAAGAGCAGGAGATCGTCACCTTACGAGCTGTGGCTTCACAGCTTGCAAATATGCTTGAAAATGCCCGACTCTTCATGAGTCTAAGAGTGCCCCGTTACCATGAAGAAAAAAAGGTCAGACCCTTAAAGCTTGCAAAAGGTAATGTTGCCTCCGAAGGATACGCCCTTGGCCCTGCAAGGATAATAGACCGAGACAGGGTGTTTGAAAGTTTCCTTCATAGAGAATACAAAAAGAAATATACTCTGGAAGATTTTAATAAAGCTTTGTCTGTGACTGAAAAACAGCTTGAGGATCTCCAGGCTATAGTTGAAGAAAAACTCTCAGATGTTGCTTCTCTTATTTTTACCGCACATCTGCTTTTACTCAAAGATACCGAGTTTGTTGGTGCTATGGCTCAAAAAATTGAAGACGGCATGAATGCACCTAATGCTGTTTTGTCTGTGGCCAAAAGATATGTAGATCTTTTTTCTCACGGAGAAAATCATTATATAAGGGAAAAGGTTCAGGATATTGAAGATCTTACCATAAGAGTAATGGGCAATTTGGTAAAAGAGCTAAGTGAACTGTACAGATGTAATGATCATATAGTAATAGCACGAGAACTATACCCTTCAGATATGCTTAAACTCTCTTCGGAAGGAGTCTTAGGGGTTGTTCTGGTTACCGGTGGAGTTACTTCCCACCTCTCTATTCTTGCTCGTTCTCTCAATGTCCCTATGGTAATAATCGATTCTCCCCGCTTACTTTCAATACCAGATGAAACGAAGCTGCTTCTTGATGCAGAGATCGGTAATCTTCATGTAAACCCATCCGCAACAGTTACTGCAAATTTCCATAGCCGAAATGAAGCGCGAAAAAAGATTAGCATCAAAAGAATGACCGTTAAACCCAAAACATATACTAAAGACGGTCAACAGATTCGCCTTATGGCCAGCATAAACCTTTTATCTGATCTTAAAGTTGCTAAAGAGGTGAAATGTGAAGGTATAGGACTGTATCGAACCGAGTTTCCCTTTCTGATACGAAGTAATTTTCCCAGTGAAGAGGAACAGTATGTTGTATACCGACAGCTTGTAGAGGGACTTCCTGGAAAGGAAGTAGCATTCAGAACTCTTGATATTGGTGGAGATAAGGTTCTTTCCTATTATGATATGACTATGGAGCAAAACCCTTTCCTTGGAATGCGTTCTATCCGTTTTTCGCTATCAAACAGAGAAATATTCCTTCAGCAGATCAGAGCAATGCTCCGTGCCGGTTTTGATACAGATATCAGAATTACATTTCCGATGATATCATCACTTGAGGAGTTTCTTGAAGCACGTAACGCGGTAATAGAAAGTATTGGATACTTACGAGAAAAGAAAATACCTCATAACTCAAACCCCCTTATAGGAATAATGGTAGAAGTTCCATCAATTGTTGATATGGCACAGGATCTTGCCAGAGTGGCAGACTTTTTCTCTATAGGAAGCAACGATCTGGTTCAGTATATGCTGGCTGTTGACAGAACAAATGAAAAGGTAGCCTCATTTTACATTCCACATCATCCCTCTATTTTAAGAGCGATAAAAAGGATTACTGATGCAGCGGCATCAGAAAATAAAGAAGTGATGGTGTGTGGGGATATGGCTCATCAGGAAAAATACCTGCCCTTTTTCATTGGAACCGGGATTAAAACATTGAGCCTTGAAGCTGCATATATACCTAAAATTCAGGAAGCTATAGGTAAAGTAGACTCCCTTAAAGCACAAAATTTAGCTGCGGAGGTTCTTTCCACTTCAAAAATTTCGGAAATAACAAAGCTGCTTAAATAATTTTTTATGAGAAGTATAACCAGACTTCTATTTTCTCTTTAGGAACCCGGTTACAGAGTCGCGTAAATTCTGAAGACCAAGAAGTTCATAAAAGATAAATACAGCAGTTATGGATGGTATAGTTACAACTGTTGCTATGAGAAGACTTTCAAAGGTTCGGGATTCAATAAATTGTATTTCCGGAAAAAATCGCAGTATTAAAACAGAGAGGACAACACCACCAAGTGTCGCAAAGCAGATCTTTAATAAAGTCCTGAGAGCAGCTCCAATTTTTGAATAGCCACCAAATCTTTTTAACCAGAAAAAGTAGAGAAATCCAAATTGTAAAAACATCGCAGTTGTTGCTGCGAGTGCCAGCCCTTGTGCTCCTAAGTGGGTACTAAAAGCAATATAAAGCGGTATGCTAATGACAGCAACAGTGGTGCTCACAGCCATAGGTAAAATCGTATTCTGCAAAGCATAGAAGGACCGTGAGATGATAAAAGAGGCTGAGTAACCAAATGCCCCTACCAAATAAATTGATAGTACAGGAGCAACCTGTGAGGTCGATTGGGCGGTAAAATTACCACGCTCAAACAAAATGGTAATAATCTGTGGTGATAGAACGATCATTAATGCGGAAAGGGGAATAAGATAGAGCGCTACATTTTTAAGTACCTTATTCAGTAGATCCGCCATTTTGTTGTATGCCTTCTCTGCTGCCAAACGAGTTAGATAGGGATAGAAGGCAACGCCCGAAGCCTGTCCAAAGAGAGCGACAATAAACATCATTGTACGAAGAGCGAAATTTACGCTGGCTGTAGCACCATCATCGAGAAAAGAGCCAAAAAATCTGAAGAATATCTCGTTTGAAAAAGCCATCCCAAGCCCCAGGACTAAGGGGATAGTCTTTTTAACATAGTTAATGAATTCAGGATCCAGTGGTTTGAATAATGGTCGGTACCTAAGCCCACATTTGATTGCTCCCGGCAGTTGAATCACTACATTTCCAATAAATGCGCCTCCCAGTACCCCCCACGCAAACCCCTCGATACCAAGATGGGGCTGAAGGAAAACACCACCTGCAATAATACCTAAATTGTAACATAAGGGCGAGAGGGCAGGAAGAAAGTAACGGTTATGAGCATACTGGACAGCCATGAAAAATGCTCCCCAGTAAAATAGCAGCTGTGCCGGTAATATAATTCGCGTTAGACGTACCGTAAGTTGGGCGGTTTGGGGATTGCCGTTACTTGCAAGTTGAAATGATAGCAGTTGTGGAGTAAAGATTATAGTAATAGGTATAAGGATAAGAAAAAGAACAGAACCACAGCTAAAGAGGTTGGAAAACGTTTTCCAGGCACCCACATTGTCCTTTTTAACCAGATACTTTTGAAAAATTGGTATAAAGGTAACAGAAAGAAATCCACCTGCTAAAAAGTGATTTAATATCTCTGGTATCAAAAATGATGTAACATAGGCATCCATCTGATACCCGGTTCCACCATATCTTGCCAGTACCATCTCCCGGACAAGCCCCGTTATTCTGCTCAGAAAAACAGATCCCATCATAATTGCAGTTGCAATAGAGAGTGATTTCTTAATAGAGGGTGTTTTCTCTTTTTCTTCTTTGTGTTGGGTGGATTTCATAGGTTTTTGTACTATTTGGAGTTACCAATCAGTTATAAAACTACTCCCTGGGCCCTAAGAATTGCAAAAAAAGGTAAAAAAGTTTTCAATACGGTTATTTTGCAGGCTTTAAATGTAGTCATACAGAGGGGCAGGAAATAAAAAAGGACCCGCAGTAAACTGCGAGTCCCTACTAAGAGATTATATACTAATTATCTTCTTCTCTTTTTGGTGCTCTTCTTTTTAGCTGGAGCTTTTTTTGCGCTCTTCTTTACACTTTTCTTAACGCTTTTTTTGACACTCTTCTTAGCAGGAGTCTTTTTTACAGCCTTTTTCTTGGCAGCTTTTTTCTTAGCGGTGCTTTTCTGAGCATCATTAATAATACGATAGGTCTGTGAAACGGAAAGTTTAAATTTCTTGGCAAGAGCTGTACCCGACATCCCGCTTTCGTAGAGGTCTACTATTTGCTGATTACGAGCTTCATTTTGAACAATCCTGGACTCAATGCCATACTTTTTACGCAACTGATGAATTGCCTGGCGTGTAATCCCGAATTGTTCACCGATTGCCGCATCGGTTTTTAGTTTTTTCTGCAGCCTGATAAGCTGAGTTTTGGTAATCCTTGGCATAAAAACTCCTCTTTTAATGTGAAAACAGTAGTTGCGCTGTTAGTATATTTCTTTTGTGATAACCCTTTAAAGGATCCAATATAAAAGCAGTAGTGCGATGATATGAGGAGCTTTTTATTGCTTTTATCTGTTTAATATACATTGTTGTTGTCATCAGGGCAAATATATTTGTTGTTTTGTTAATAGCTTCTCTCATATCACTTATTGTTAAACTACGTATTTGCATCAAAAATATTATCTGTAGATAGAAATCATGATACCGGTAAAGAATACACTTTCAATAAAATTTCCTTTTGCAACAACAGCCTTAATCATATTTTGCATCATTGTGTTTTTTGCAATAGGAGACAGAACTATTGATTACGCACTGGTACCACTCGATTTTTTTCACGCTCTTTTCCACCCTTCCAAAGAAAAAACTCCCCAAACAGCTCTAACACTTTTGACAGCCTTTTTTATGCATGCTAATCTTTTTCATCTGCTTTCAAACGTATGGTTCCTGAAAATCTTTGGTGGCGCAGTTGAAAGCAAAATCCGCATACTCCCTTTCTTATTCGCCTACTTTTTATGTGGGCTGTTATCTGTTTTCATTCAGGCTTTAAGCTCTCCTTTCTCTACAGTACCTGTGGTAGGAGCAAGTGGTGCGATCGCCGGAGTAATGGGTATGCATCTTATTTTTTTCCCTTTTAGCCGATTAATTGTTTTCTTTCCACCCATCTTTTTATTCAAAATCCCAGCATTTCTTTACCTTATACCCTGGTTCTGGATTCAATACATTAATATAGGTAAATCTTCTCCAGATATCGGTGGTATCGCATGGTATGCTCACGCAAGTGGCTTTATAGCCGGCATACTCTTTTCTGTTTATTATACAACAAAAAAAGAAAAAAGATAACCTTTTTTAAATTACAGTCTACTTTGAATCATCTGATACAGAGTGTATTTTTAAAATTATGCAAGACGAAATTGTTAATTACCTGCTCAGCAAACCTCAGGGTACCACCGCCCAGACTTTATCGGAAATTTTTCTGAAAATTAAAACACCCGATAAATCAATGGCTCAAATTGCAATAAAAAGCATCCTTGATTCAGACAAACGATGCTATTACACAGATGGTCTGTGGTTTGCCAAAAAAACTGACTCAGCAAATGGGGTGAAAATTAAAGACGCTCCCTGGAGAGTGGCTTATCTGCTAACAGATAATAAACACAACTCCGATTCTACTCCTTATCATCTTTCCATTTGGAATCCGCTTCCAGTACCTAATTGCTCTAAATCAATATGGCTAAGAGACCCAAAACAACTTCCTCCCGAAGAGGAACAGGAGCTTGTAAGTGCTTACGATTCAAAGCTTAAGGAAGAAGATAAGGCAGAAACCATATTCCAGATCTGTACAGATATAAACGAAAAACCAACAATTTTTCTCTCCTACAAAAATTACGCCGCTCTGCGTGATCTCTTTCATGTACATCAGCACAACTATGATTGTAATCCAATTTATTTGTCTCAGTTGTTTAAAGTTTTAAATATCACCCTAACAAAACCTGTTGATCTGAACCAATACGCAAGCAAGCTACTTGCGCCTGAAGTTCTCTATCTCCAACCCAATGCTTTTAATCAAGGAAAAGTTTTTACAACACTCATTACTGAGCTTTTCGAAAGACTGCAAAATAAGGGCATAGTCTCTTTAAAGGAGCTTGAAACAGAGATAACTAAATCCAATCGAAAAATCTTTAAAGGAAAAAATTTTTCTGAAAAAGATATCTCTGCGATTCCAGAAAAACCTGGAGTTTATGGATTTAGAAATAGTAAAAACGAATACATATATATAGGTAAGGCAGTGAACCTGAAAAGAAGGATCAGCGGTTACTTCAGAGACAGTGATGAATCACCGGAGAAAATTAAGTCCCTTATCAATGATTCTCATTCCTATACAATTCATCTATGTGGATCTGAATTAGAAGCTCTATTATATGAATATAGATTAATAAAAAAGTACTCTCCTGTGCTAAATAATAAGATTAACATCACTGAATCTAAAGGCGAATTTAAACCTGTTAAAGATTGTATTATCCTTTTACCACACACCGAAAATGGTAAGGGAATGTCGTTTTGGTTTAAGAGCGAACAAAAAATCAAAATTCGCCCCTTTGAAACTGATCTCACTAAAGATAACGCTATACTCAAAGAAATCACAGCGTTTTTCTTTGAGGGTGATTTGCAACCTCATAATCAGGACTTTCCGGAACAGGAGATTGCCAGTCGCTGGATTCGTAAAAACAAAGACTCCCTCATTGCGGTTCCTGTATATAGATTGGCTGATTCCAACGAGGTCCTTTCTGCTATTAAAAGCTACTGGAAGGATCTGGAAGAAAAGATAAACTGAAGTAAGCTATTGTTCGGAGTTACTTTTTGAGAAGTATTTCACCTCTGAAGTAGATACTATTTTGTCCATAGCATTTTTTCCCTCTGATTTTTCCACCATTTTCACAAGCTGCTCTCTATAATGCTCTTTATGTTCTTCCCAAAACACTCCAACAGGTATTGCCTGTTGTTTATCAGTATCAAAAGCGTATGCTTTTGCGGCTACTTTTAGAGCTGATTTGCGGTCCGTATAGGTGTGTTTCCAACTTTGATTTATATCAATAACCCTGGAGGCAATTCCAGGCACTGAGCTCTCTTTATCAAAAGTCTTACATGGACTTAAAATCTCAAGATAGGAAAACCCTTTGTGTTCAAATGCTCTCTTTACCAAAGTTTTAAGATGATGCATATCTCCACAATGGCTGCGGCAAACAAGACTGGCTCCACTCACAATAGACAGTTCTATAGTATTAAGAGGAGAAGAAACCTCGCCCTGTGGAGTTAAAGTACCTTTATAATTCACTTTGGATGTTGGCGAGGACTGACCTTTTGTCATTGCATACACACGATTATTGAGGCAAATTACTGTTAAATCGATATTCCTCCTCGCAGCATGAACAAAATGGGTCGCCCCGATTGAAAACAAATCTCCGTCACCGCCTACTACAATTACAGGTATATTGGGGTTTGAAAGATGGGCACCAGTAGCAACCGGCAAAGCCCGTCCATGAAGCGTATGCATGGCAAACGTGTTGAGAAAAAACGGGAGGCGTGAAGAACAACCGATACCAGAAACGACCGTTACATCACGGGGGGCTAAATCCTTTGTTTCAAAAAGATTAACCAAACTGTTCAATACACAGAAATAACTGCACCCTTTGCACCATGTGGGCTTTAAGGGGCTTCTGTAATTCTTTCCATCTGTTTTTTCCATACCTTCACACGCTTCACTATTTTAAATAATTTTCTAGCACACCTGTTACCTGCTCTGTTGTCCAGGGATCACCTGAATTCTTACATGTAGTAAGTATTTTTTGTCCGGTTTCCATCATAATAAGTTTTGCAAATTGACCAGTTTGATTCTGTTCTACGGACACTATACGATTGCAATATTCTGAAAAATGTTGAAACGCTTCTCTGTTTATAGGGTACAACAAGCGAGGAAATAATCCTGCTATTTGGTAGCCTTCTGATCTTAGTTTTGCTATGGCTTCTTTAGTGGTGAAAGCAGTTAAACCCCAGGATATGACTGAGAGCTGGTAGTCGTTGATTCCATCTTCAAGGTCCCACTCCATAAGTTTTGAACAATTTTGTGTCAGTGGTATTAGTTTAGAAGACCTTCTTTTCATCTGTTGAACCCTTGACTGTTCTTCTGAAGTGGGGAAATTGGATGAATCATGCTCAATGCCAGTAACACGTTGTGTGACCGGTGACTTTCGGGAGGTCATTTCTGCGTTAGATAAATGATTATCGGTGTTTGTAACTGTCTTGGGGTAATTTATAGTTTCCCTGGTATACGCAAGCGAGCTGTCGGAAAGTAAAATCACAGGGCAACGATACTTCTGAGCAAGGGCGAAAGCATCAATTGTGAGATAAAAACACTCTTCAACTTTTTGAGGCGAAATAACTATGCGCTCCCCCTCGCCATGGCCACCTAAAGCAGCTGCAAATAAATCACCCTGACTAGTCTTGGTTGGCATGCCGGTAGAGGGACCAGAGCGTTGAACATCGACGATTACAGCCGGTAGCTCAGTCATAGATGAATAGCCTAAAAATTCCTGCATCAAAGATAAGCCTGGTCCCGATGTTGCCGTCATTGCTCTTGTTCCGTTAAATGATGCTCCCATCACCGCACCCAAAGCACTTATCTCATCCTCTGCCTGGTGGCTTATACCATCAAACTGTGGCAGGTATGTGCTGATATAATCGCCAATAGTTGTTGCTGGCGTAATAGGATAAGAGGAAAAAAACCTACATCCTGCTGATACTGCGCCCATTGCAATCGCTTCATTACCATCAATAATAATTCTCTTTTGGTTCAAATCTTCCACTACCGGCAATAAAAAAGTAGTGGACTGCATTTCTTTGCTGGCGCAGTTATAACCATCAAAAAAAACGTCTCTGTTTAGATAAGTCAGATTTTTGTCTTTATTTCCAACATTGTCCATCAAAACTTTAAGCATAAGCTCAGAAGGCATACCTAATACTTTGCCTACTATTCCAAGCAGATAGCTACCCTTAAGTATAGAAACTTTTCTGAGAATTTGAGGTATCTTTAGCTGAACATAATTTTCATTGTTTTTCCTCTTGTTTATTAGTGTGACCTTTTGACCTTTAAAACTTACTATAAATTCCGGTTCGCTAAAATAAGAGCTCACGGGTTGCGATGAGATTTTAACCAATACACTGCATCTGCCCTCTCTAACATTCGAAGGAAATGATTTGTGTATAGAGCCATGATGGCCTAACATTCCTACTGAATTCAAAAGAGTTTCACCTGAAGTAAGAATACCATCTCCGGCTTCCCCATTTATTTCAATAACAAAAAGAAATTCGGTGTTTTTTAAATCTCTCATAAACGGATACGTTCCTAAAGATCCCACATTTTTTATACATTGCAGATGCTATAGCAGGTTATAATATACGCTTTTTCTGCATACAATTCTGCAGCTTAATTTCGAATGGGAAACAAGGATTGTTTTATTATTGAAGGATATTAAGAACGTATGAAAGTCTCTGCTGTCCAAAATGGGTCTCAATCCGTTAAATACTCCTCTATTTTTATTCGATTATGTGCGTTTTACTCTATTTTTTAAAAAACCATTCTTTGCATTTAATACGCAGTCCGGATCTGTGGCGCGCGCTTTATCCGTGCATAATTTGTGAACACAGTGTGCAAAGTTCAATAAATTAACCCTGGCCGCAAGACTTAGGTTTTGGGTCGCAAGATATGATAATCAATGCGCAAGAACTACCATTCTGAGCGCAAGATTCACCAACTATCAGCGCAAGACTTAGGTTTTTAGTCGCAAGACATGATAATCAATGCGCAAGAACTACCATTCTGAGCGCAAGATTCACCAACTATCAGCGCAAGACTTAGGTTTTTAGTCGCAAGATATGATAATCAATGCGCAAGAACTACCATTCTGAGCGCAAGATTCACTAACTATCAGCGCAAGACTTAGGTTTTGGGTCGCAAGACATGATAATCAATGCGCAAGATCTACCATTCTGAGCGCAAGATTCACCAACTAT
>JARUKZ010000038.1 GCA_029688955.1 Chitinispirillales bacterium ANBcel5
AGGACCGAAGCTTACATGCAGGATAGCGTTTCCCGGGAACATACGCCTTCCTTTAAAATAGGAGCTGCCTATGTACTTTCTATTGGCTTCTCTTATGAGCAAGGAATTGATCTAGCTGTGGGCTGGCCTTAGTGTCTAAATTACTATTAATCTACCTTAAAAACAGAGGAACACTATGGATTTCCCAGAATCTGTCTCTTTTACAGTTACCAACGCGTGCAACCTGAGATGCAAAATGTGCGGTCAGTGGGGACCTGATGGTTACATTAAAAACAAGGTAAAAAGCAACACAACCATGAGTCCCGATGTCTGGAAAAAGATGGTAGATGAGCTGGTAGATAACAACAGTGCATCTGTTCTTTTGCGAGGCGGAGAGGTGTTTTTGTATCCCTACATAGCTGAATTGCTTCACTACATTCATTCAAAAAACATCTTTATCTCTATTGATACAAACGGTACCTTACTGGATAAATATGCAGACCTGCTATCGACTCTTGGTACTATTCACCTAAGCATTTCGATCGATGGCCCTCCTCACATACATGATAAAATTCGAGGAGACGAAAATTGTTTTGAAAGGATTGAAAAGAACCTTGAAGTACTCAGGGATGCTGAAAACAGGCACGGTCAACGGATCAGCAAGGCTTTCACATTTACACTATCCTCAGATAATTACCTGTTCCTTGGCCAGATGCCCGATATTGCACGACGCTTAGAAATCGAAACTATTACCGTCGTACCCCGTTATTGGGTGCCTGGTGAAGCTGGAAAAGAGTATGAAAACTGGGTCTGTAAGCACTTTGAAGACAAAGCGTTCTCCTGGAAAGGGTTTCATGAGGAGACTCCGAAAATCGATTGTAACAGATTAACCGAAGAATTACAGAAGTATGAGAAAAATCTTGGAACTATCAAAAACTACCCCTATATGGAATTATCTCAGAGTGAGTACCGGGAATGGTTTACCACCTACTATTCTGTGGTAAAAAAACATCACTGCTCCAACACCGAGCGGTTAATTGATATTCAGCCTAATGGTGATGCTAATGTGTGTGTAGATTTTCCTGATATAGTATTTGGCAATGTTCAGAATCAGACGATCCGGGAAATATGGAACGGTAAAAAGCTTCAAAAATTTCGGAAACTAAGGAAAGAAAGCCAAACGCCTGTGTGTTATCGATGTGGAGCTAAATACATGTCGGAGAGTCCGGAGAAACAATCGTCCTGACCGGTCACGTTTTTTAAATTAATAAGCAGCAAGTATCTTTTACCTATAGCCATTACTTTAATGTATACCCGCAAAGGTCACTCAAATAACATGCTTACAAAAAATAGTACCCCGTGCTGATCCAAATCCCCTTATCCCCGAATGTTCATCCCCATCTTTATTAATTCATTTTTA
The DNA here is from genome assembly GCA_029688955.1 of Chitinispirillales bacterium ANBcel5. Lineage (NCBI taxonomy): Bacteria > Pseudomonadati > Fibrobacterota > Chitinispirillia > Chitinispirillales > Chitinispirillaceae > Cellulosispirillum > Cellulosispirillum alkaliphilum. Next base: position 1,400 of record JARUKZ010000038.1, read on the forward strand.
ACACTGTCCCTTTTATCACCCTGAATCTCTACAGACCCCCGATTTTCAGTAATGTGAAAGGTACCGCCACTGCCGCATTTTTTCTTAAGCTTTTGAGACAATTCTTTTAAAAACATAGTTGATGCTGGCAACCGGTCAACAACAGTGACATCCTTACCTTTTCTCCCTTTTCGCTCCAGACGTAAAACGGGTTTTATCTTTGAAAGATCATCAGGTACACTATCCTTTTTACACTCGCAGGAAGAGATATTTTTTTTGCAACGCTTACAGCGTTTGTTCTCTTCGGGATCGGTTGAATATACCAGTTCCGAATCATTGCTGCTCATAATTCTATCCTTCTTCACTTACAATTTAAAGAGATCATAAGGTTACCATAAAATATACACCCTGGGGCAAAATAATAAAAATCGCATGAAAAGAGGCTTATGAGGTAAATTTAAAGAAGTGGTATGTATGTGTGGAAAGAGGGTAAGCGCTATATTTTGCCTACCCTAAGTATAGATTTTAGAAAGATTAAAAAACGATAGGAGCGATATCTTTCTCGGTACAGTTTCGGGACATATCCCAGTACTGTGCTTCTCCATGCGCGATTCGAAATATGAATATTTCCTGATCTGGAAATGCATCCCTGACTGCATGTAGCCACTCCCGATCCTCAAACAGTTTTGCTTTCAGTTTTTCATCATTCACTAATTGAATATCACCAGTGATTCGGACCATTTGAGAGTTTAGTCCATCCCCCGGGTTAAAATAAGCAATCTCAGCTTTTGGATTAGTGTGGAGCTGATCGGAGAGTCGTTTCGATGTACCGGTGTGAAAGTAAAACCCTGTCTCATCAGCAAACCACATCATCATACCTCTAACGTGGGGCTGGTCGTTTTCTGCTGTTGCAAGCCATGCAACCGGATACTGATTTGTGAACTCTCTGATTTGTTCGATTGTTTCCATTACGCCTCCATGGAAGAGCATTTACCTGAATATTTCTTTTTTTATATTCATTTAATATAGGTATGTTCGTTATACAATTTCTTTCAGCAAACGCTCAAAAATTAACACTATTATGCTATTTTACCCATTGCTTTTTAAACTGAAGCGGCGATTGGCTAAACTCACGTCGAAAGCAGTGTGAGAAGTAGGATGAACTGTTAAATCCACAGCGAAGGGCGATTTCGGAGATGCAATAGTCTCCTGCCCGAATCATACGCTTTGCACAATCCAGTCGTGTTTTCAGTATATAATCACCTGGAGAGAGCCCGGTTTCAGTTTTAAATAGGCGGGCAAAGTGTGAGGGCGAAAGGCAAGCTACACGGGAAAGATCAGCAAGTGTCATTTTTTCACCATAATGGGCCCAAATAAACTCTACTGCCCTATTTATACTCATTCTGAAACTAATCTTTTCACCCCTCCCGGAACGCTGCAAAAGCAAACGAATGAGCAGGTGAGTGATTGTCTGTGCAGAAGAATGCAGCAGTAGTTCATAACCCGGCGCCTGATCTTCATATTCATTAAGGAACTCTTTAACAGACGAAACGATACGATCGTTTACCTTAAATGCTCTTCCAAAGCAATCGGGATTTAGTGCGGTTTTATACAGTGAAAGATGTGATTCAAAAAAACTCTTATTGATCATCACCGCAAAGTAACGGGGAATAATATCGCACGGAAGCTCCTGGTGGGGCATATCGGGCGGTATCATAACCACAGTAGAAGGGTGGGATTGGATTGTCCGGCCTGAGAATTTTGTCCGGCAATTTGAATCAAATGATATCAGGAACATGTATGCAGGATGGGTGTGCTCGGGCGTAATTGCATAGTAGCACTGACCTGCTAAGGGCATAAACACACCAAGGTTCTTATTTACCGCGCAATCCACGTATCGAAGCTGTTCTGCGGAAACAGTACCAACAAGATTTTGTATTAAGGATAGATCTTTCATAAGCTTTGAGATGAAAAATTAATATGACAGTCATACATCTGGTCTAACCGAGCATGTATCTTACGCATCACTTTTCTCCAGGTTTCTTTTGTGCCCCAATCTCCTTTACACTCACTTTGGGGTGAATATATCTGCCCTCTTTTATTTCATATCTGTTTCTAATAAGTATTGCCTGAACAGGGCAACTGTTAAAACAGGCAAAACAGAGATAGCAGGGCTTATCTTTTCGCCATACAGGGCAATTTCCACCCATATCCACTTTACCTGATGGACAAACCTTTCTACACATAGCACAGGAAGTGCATGTTGAGTCTGCAAAGTATGGTATGGTTGTTTTCATTGCTTTTGCTGAAGGCAGTATCATCGATGTCATTCTTTTGAGAATAGTTCTCAAAATTGATCTTTCATCAAACCATCTGCTTTTATTTTTTATGCAATTACTAACCTCGTCCAGTTTTTGCTGAAGCGGTAGTTCCAGCTTTTTTACTTGCGAATTGGTGATCGCTTCAGGCCATCGCTCAACCATTTTTTTATAACCTGGCAGATACTTTGGAGCGACTCCACAAGGAGTGTTCTTTACCATAGTAGCAATAAAAAACGCATTAAGCTTCTTTCCTCTTCTCTTTAGCATCTTCGCAAGCATCACATCTGCGTAATGAAATGTTCCACCTCTGGTAGCAAAGGCAAAAAGGTAGTTTGCAGGTGTACTATCGAACCTCTCGATAAATTCCACCATGGGAGCCGGGAGCCCCATGAGATAGATTGGAAACACAAACCCGACGGTTTCAGCAGTTGCCTTTAAGCTATCATTGTTTAAAGAACCAATTACAGGTACAAGCGTCGCGTCGGGAATTCTTTTCTGGAGCTCCCTGGCAACATGAAGTGAGTTTCCTGTGCCAGTAAAGTAAAAGATTTGGGTTGCCATAGTTATTTTGCTTTTTTTTCCGGCAAAAGAGTATACTGTGCCTGATAATAGGCATCCAAAGCGTTTGTGGATATTAAAGTAGTATTATTCAACGGTTAAAACCAGATACTTGTACCAGGACCATGTATTAAGTATGTGTAAAAGAGACGTCACCTTCCCTTTTTCTTTTTTCCTGCTCTACTCGGTTTTAAGTACGTGATATTTTCACTCTTAACGATCCAATACTCTGGAAAGAGATGCTTTTTTTACGGTTCCAGTAGTAGTGCCAGGTGCATTCCCACTGAAACCGGGGATTTATAATTATTGATAGATGAACCCAAAGGAATTGCTATAAATGGGCTTAATGCCACTGTTCTGAACCGATAATCTATACCAGCGTATGCACCATAAGAGTATTCCCCGATAAGATCATCATCTGCGTTTGGGTATTTTTGCGATCTTAATTGAAAACCTACAAATGGTGAAAGGTTATTTAGTATCTCATACCGAAACACTAGGCTATTTCTCATTGAAATTGCCCGGAAGTTTATTTGTGAAGTTGGTTTCGTGAAATCTGATACCTCTTCTGTCTCTCTCCACACTCTATCCCCAAATAACCGATAAGCCAGGATTTCTGGCTTAAGTGCCAATCCAAACCGATCGAACTGGTTTGCTATTTTTATATATATCGACCCTCTATGATATCATTATGGACACTTCTGTTCTTCTCAGGAGAAGGAGTACCTCCGATCACTCCAGTTGAAACATCAATGCTGAACCCTACCGAGAGTATATCGGTAAAAGAATATGCCCCCTCACCACTAATCATCACTCGTGATTCGTAGAGGTAATACTCTGCGGAAGTCATTACTGTTACATCCGGACTATAGAAAGTAGATTTAGCAATTACACTTGTATCAGAATAATACATGACCCCTGGTTCATCGATTGAATAGGAGGCATTTATTGCACCCGAAAAGCTACCCCTTTTCATCTGTCTTCCAGGCTCAATTCTGTTCATTTGAGGCATTCTTCTGATGTAAGAAGTATGATGCCGTTCAATGTGTTTACTTGTACACCCAAGAGATAAAAACACAACTATCAATATGAGTAGGAATTTCATCTTACTTATTTCAGGCATTTTGTGTTTCAAAAAGGCTCCATTGTAGGGGTGATACTAAACATAACGGCGGTTAATAGTGCATTTTACTACAATATAAGATAACTATTGCCCGCTTATTTAAGATAGATATTTACTCACTGCTGCCCAACCAGGTCCTAATCAGTTTAAACGCCCCATTCCTTTCATATAATATCGTGTACAAATTAAGCGAGCTCTTAAACTATCTACAGCAGACTCCGGCTCTATTTGAAGCGGATTAAAAATTTACGTCCAAAGGTTTCGATAAATGGTTTAGTCGCTGAGTAAAATAGCTTATTTGACTTATACTCAGTTTTATCCTAAATTGGTGGCTGCTTTCTCCTTTGCCACAGGGGAAAATGCTGTTGCTGCTGAGCTTTCAGTAAAACACATAAAAGCTCCCCTCCTTGGAATGACTGTGCACAGTAAGGCTACCTTAACGGGCATTGATGGGCGTAAGGTCAAATTTAGGTTGCAGCCTGGGATGAGACAGGCAAAATTGGAAAAGAAACACATACTCGCTATAGTATAGATGTGGAGCGGTTTATGGCGATATTGAAGAGGTAGTCGCTACTCAAGTGAGCAGAAAATGATTGCTGGGGAGCTAACGCTCTTGGATCAAATCGGGAGAAGATGTGCTGGCCCGCTCTATCACTAATCCGTGCAGTCTTATCACGTTGCCTGAAAATAGAGTGCTGTGAGGATCCAAGAGGTGGTTTATCATACTCTGTACCTCTCCTCTGGTGTTGAATTCATAGGAGCTTACCTGCAATTCAAGGCTTCTGAATGTATTATCAAAACCGATAAGTGCCGGTCTTTTCTCTAAAGGTGTGCCGGAAAAATTCCAGTGCTCCATCACCATGCAGGCGACTAGATCATTTGCGCAAACCCATGCACTGATCTGATTGTTACTTGCTGCCTGCCGGAAAAATTCTTTGCAGCCGTCAAATATAAGGTTGTCTCTGAGCAGACAATTCAGCTCATACTTTAAACGGGGGAAACGAGTTCCGATAAACGGTTCCAATTTGTGTCTTATCTTTTCCCCGCAGAACTCATGTTCAAAATTACCCTCTTTTGTAGCCTCTTCAAGATACTTATAATCATCACAGTATTTATCTGATACAAACGGGTAAACTCTATGTGTGGGTCCAAAAGCCAGGGCTGCTTTTTTGAGGCCCTGAAGTCTGTTTTGGGACCAGACTCCGCTGTGAAACGGAGATATATAGGCTATTTCACGATGTCCTTTTTCAAAGAGGTAGTTACCTACATCTTCACCCGGAAGTTTTGAGTAGCTAGAGTCAAAAAATGTGAGCCGCTTGTAAAAACTTGAATAGGCTTTTGATTTTTGTAAAACTTTTTGATCTTCTATCCAAATAGAGACCGGGATTTGTGTGCCGATAAGCATTGAAAGGCATGCTGCTGAATCGCCCATGTGATATGAAGAAAGGATAATTCCGCAAACATTTCTGCTTTTGAGATAGGTTTCAAGCGTATGCCCCCGGGGCAAATAAAAACGAGGTTTATCAAGATAGTCGTTATAGCCAACTATCTCTATATCTATTCCGTTTTGCACTGCGATCTCGGAAAGCAGCCGATGAAATTTTCGCTCTCTTTCTGTTTCTATCTTAATGCCGTTTCCATCGAGGCTAAGGCCAATCAGCGCAATGCGGTGCTTTGAATTTCTGTTATTTATGAAAACATAATATCTGGAACCATTTTGTTTAAGAGTACGCTCTCTGACCAGTTCTGAGAGAACCTTACGTATAGTAGGGTAGCTAACATTGTAAATAGTTGCAAGCTGCTTTTGAGAGGGAAGCGGCTGGTTTGAGCGGAACGTTCCCTTAAGCAGATCTTTTTTGAGCCGATCAAGAGTCCTGTGATACTTGCTAGCCGCTGATGCTTTGGGTGGATCAGGTATAAAGTGAACTTCTTTATTTAGGCCAGAAACAAAGTTTCCCTTACCCCATTTACCCTCAATCAGGCCTTCCCCGCGAAGGTATTCTGTTGCCCGCAAAGTAGTTACGACAGAAACACCACATTGCTGTGCAAGCTCGCGCACGGAGGGGAGACGTCCCTCAGACGAATTACTTAGAAGTTCTCTTATAAAACTGATGCATTTGTCGGTTGCCGGAGACTGCTTCTTTTTCATTGATTGAGTTTACCGTTTGATCTGAGTGTAACACTATAACAGTTTATTTAAAAAATAACGTTTTTGCAGGTGAAATGAAAGCTTTTGCACTTTATATTCTTAAGGAATGTACAATTTACTAGTAACAGATTTGCCAATGAAGCGAGGAGGAAAAGGTGTTAAAAGTTCTAATGGTATCGGTTTTAATGTTCAGCACGGTAAGACTTGAAGCTGCAGAGGAAAATATTGTGTCACATTCAGTTACTATCGACGGAAGCAACGTTATGAATACGCTTTCTGACTATTTTTTTGGGCATAACTACTGGATGTGGGCTCCAACCTGGGGGGATCAGGTTAGTGGAACCGAATCTCTGGTATCTGATCTGAATCTTTCGCTGATGCGTTTTGGTGGTATCCAGGTGGATTTGGGTTATCCTGATTCGGTCACAGAAGCGGTGATGTCGCAATTTATTGAATACTGTGCGGACATTGGTGCTGAGCCTTTGGTTCAGCTGCAGATTGCCCGTTATTCCACCACTGAAGAGCGGGTGGCGGGTGCAGTGAAAATGTTCAACTACTACAGAACATTGTACCCGGTAAAATATGTTGCAATAGGTAATGAACCTGATCTCTATTCAAGTGACCATTCAAATAATCCCGAGTACAATGCACCATATCTGAGCGGTTATACAGTGGATGATTATTGCAATGATTTTAACGCAGTTGCCGAGGCATTGAGAGCTATTGATCCGGATATCAAACTAGTGGGACTTGAGCTTTCTCACAGATACAACCAGTGGGTGCCGCAGTTTATTGAACAGTGCCGGGACAATGTAGATATTCTCTCTGTACACTATTATCCTTTCAATGCTGCGCAATGTACCTACAGTAACGCGCGTAATAGTTTTTCTTCATTCAACACTTTCTATGACAATATACGTAACCTTATTGATGAGAACGCAGATGGAAAAGATATCCCACTGTTGATAGGGGAGACAAATATCTCCTGGGACGGGGACCCTGCTCATTCTACAAGGGATGCATCGCCCGGGACGTTTAATGCAGGTCTATGGTTTGCTGATTATGTTGGTGTTTCAGCTGCTCAGCATAATCTCTTCTCAATAATGCCCTGGAGCATAAGCGAGGGATGGACATTGGGATTTCTTGGTGCAAACAGAAGGCCCAAGCCGGTCTATCATGTATATAAGATGTTTTCAAATAATTCTAAAGAACATTTGATTCATATTGAAAGTGTAAACCCATTCTTAAGAGTATATACCTTCAAAGATGATCAGGAAAATGTAGCTGTTTTCGCGGTAAACTGGGATACACTTTCCTCCTACAGTCTTGATATAAACTTTACCAACATCCTTAATGATTCCTCCTTTAATTATGAAGTACCACCTCACTCCGTCTCTTCCATTGTAATCTCCTCAGACTTTTCTCAAAAAGAGTTTTTGGAGTACAATTCATCGATGCAAGCTCCTACAGCTCCTACAACTTCTGTTGTTCAGAGAAGTAAGGGCCTTTCGGGAGGTAAAAAGGCTGGTTTGAATGTTTCTTTGCGTACTGAGGGGGCGGTGTTAGCACTTTCTTTGCAAAATCCACTTAGTGGGGTGAAAGTAGATATAGTCGATCTGCAGGGACGAACTGTGCGCTCTATGTTTACAGGAAACTCCGAAGCCGGTAAACAGATACGAATACCGCTGGAGGGAGTTCCAAAAGGTACCTATATGGTAAAGATTGCTTCGGGCAATGAAGTGCTCGCCCAAAGAAGATTTGTTCTTAGAACAGGTTTTTAGGAGAGGGTAAATATTCTGGTGTATCGCAAAACAGGTCTGCCATTTGGCAGGCCTGTTTTTTTGTGTTTGGCTGAAATTAACCGGGTAATGGGCTTAGTTGGGGTCGATTCTCTTTGCGTAGTTGGGGTCGGACCAGATTTGAGCAACCTAATTGCCCAAATTAAGCTGCAATGGGCAAAAAGATCTGTACTCTAGTCAAACATCTCGGGCTTAGAGCTCGATGTGAAGGCATCTTATCAAGCTCTAAGAATCTAAAATGGTGCATCTCCCAAGATGCACCGATAAAGGTTAGAAGCACGATTCTCTTTTCGTAGTTGGGGTCGGACCAGATTTGATCAACCTAATTGCCCAATTTGAGCTGAAATGGGCAAATTCATCTGTATTATAGTCAAATATTCCGGGCTTAGAGCTCGATGGGAAGGCATCTTATCAAGCTCTAAGAATCTAAAATGGTGCATCTCCCAAAATTCACCGATAAAGGTTAGAAGCACGATTCTCTTTTCGTAGTTGGGGTCGGACCAGATTTGAGCAACCTAATTGCCCAATTTGAGCTGAAATGGGCAAAATCATCTGTATTATAGTCAAAATTCCCGGGCTTAGAGCTCGATGGGAAGGCATCTTATCAAGCTCTAAGAATCTAAAATGGTGCATCTCCCAAAATTCACCGATAAAGGTTAGAAGCACGATTCTCTTTTCGTAGTTGGGGTCGGACCAGATTTGATCAACCTAATTGCCCAATTTGAGCTGAAATGGGCAAAATCATCTGTATTATAGTCAAATATTCCGGGCTTAGAGCTCGATGGGAAGGCATCTTATCAAGTTCTAAGAATCTAAAATGGTGCATCTCCCAAAATTCACCGACTTAGGTTCTGAAGATAAGCGTTCCGGCAAAATGCAGACGGCTCTTACGAAAACTCATGGCGGCAGTACCGTTTACTGCCCCATCATAAATACATTTCTTTGATTTGCCTTTTTTTCCGTCTGTTTTTAAAGGAGTGCAGGACCGCAGCATTTTTTGAATTTTTTATTACTTCCGCAGGGACACGGGTCATTTCTTTTAACGGGAGCGCATGGTTTGCTGTACGTTTCACCTCTGATTGTTCCATCTTCTCTAAACGATGAAAGGTAACGATCTTTACTACCTTCTACATACTCTATCAGATCCAATGCCCGGGGATCACGCCCGGTCGATCCGGTAAAATGAAGATAGGAAATAACAAGGTCCGGTGCATTCTTTCGGGTTTCAAGAGAAAGCTGCAGTCTGCCAATGTGGTTTAGGGCGCGTTTAACCGTCTCAAATGAGAACTCATCGTTTAGATTCTTGAAGAAAAGATGTAAAATCTCTCCTGAATTGTCCGCTCTGCATTGGCTCAGAAGAAAGTATTCTGAACCAATGTATTCATCAATGAAGTCAGAAATAGAGTGCATACAGTGCTCCTTTGCCAAAGAAGTAAAATACATCCTGTATTACGGAAAAAAGGATGTGTTTATGTGTAGTTTTTCTCGCAGCGGTCTTTTATGGAAAAATGAGTGGGAATCTCATCTTACTTATTTTCAGTTTTAATGTGTTTTAAAAGGGGCACCTTTGAAGCGGTGTTAGGAAATTTTTGTATTCAAGATACTCAAATTTTCGCAACCAAAGTGTTGGCTGTATATTAAATTCAGTAGAATTAATTCTTCGTCGCTTCCTGAACTAATATATCGCACTTTAAAGCACATAATAACATCTTACTATTTATAACCAAACCAAATGATTATAACGGCTATTTTGATGATTCCACCTAATAAAAAGAACATTGCAATTCAATAAGTTCTAAACTATTTTTTTATCTAATTATATTTTTTATCCCGCCCAAGCTTTTGTTAATAAAGTGAGCAAATCATGCGTTCAAATCTTATTTCGATATTACTTCTAGTTATGTTTTTTTACTCATGCAATGCTTTCAAATCTCCTACCCATCCTTCTGAAAAAATCGAAAATGTGAATGTTGAATTATTTATTAATGAAAAGAACAAAGCCGGTTTTATAGAAGGCGAAGAGTTCTCTTTTCAGCTGTTCATTTACCTACCCCAGCATGTAAATGAAATCGAAATATCATTTGGAATCGATGAATGGGATACTGTTTTTCAATATAGGAACGTAGATTCCTTTTATGATACTTTAGAGTTTACTTCAAACTTTAAGCGCTACGGAGATAAAAAAATAACCGCGACTCTCTATCTTGGGGAAAATTCCCTCTCCAAAACCGACACACTACCTATTACGATAATGCCTGCAATACCGAAAATTACCAGTAATCCCGAGGATCAGAACATAACAATAGGTTCCCTGGCTGTTTTCAGCGTTTCTGCCGAAGGAAGCTCTATAAGATATCAGTGGCAAAGGAATGAATTAGATATTGCTGGGGAACAGTCAGCTTCATTAGTTCTAACAAATTTGTCTCTTTTAAATAGTAATGAAAAATATCGCTGCATAGTAACTAACGCATCTGGTAGTGATACAAGCGAAACTGCCACTCTTTTTGTAGTGGAAGAAGCAATCGCTCCTAATATTATCAATGAGCCACAGGATGCTTATGTTAAAGAAGGAGAAACCGTTTCTTTTTATGTCGAAGCCTCCGGAACGAATCTTCAGTATCAATGGTTAAAAAATGGAGATAGGATTGAAAAAGCAAATACCAATAGACTGAACCTTGAGCAAGTATCAATTAACAAAAATGGGTCTTCATTTAAATGTGTGGTAAGTAACAGTGAGGGAACTGATACATCTCAGAGTGCTACACTTACAGTGACAGAACAAGTGATAGCACCTCAAATTGTAAAACACCCTAAAGATATAAAAGTTATTGATGGTGACAGTGCTGTATTCTCAGTGGAAGCAACAGGCACTGATCTTGACTTTCAGTGGCTTAAGGACAGTGTTGTAATTGAAGGGGCTAATGAGCCGAGGTATACTCTTTCATCTATCGGTCAGCATGATGGAGCTGTTTTCGCTTGCATAGTGAGTAACTCAAAAGACAGCATAGTCAGCAACGATGCAATTCTCAATGTACTTTTCACTATTACCTATAATGGAAATGGAGAAGATGGGGGTAGTATTCCTGTGGACAATAACAGCTATCCCTCTGGATATGAGGCTACAGTAAGGAACAACCTTTCCACGGGAGGACTATACAAAAAAGGTTATACTTTTGGTGGTTGGATCGAAAATACCAATGAGGGGAATGTGTTAAATGGTGGAAACACTATAATTATAAAAAATTCATTAACTTTGTATGCAGTATGGATACCAGAGCTTAAACTCACAAAACAACCAGATGATATGCAGATAAGCTCAGGCGAAAGTGTTTCATTTTCTGTTGAAGTGGTTGGAGGTAGTAATCTGCGTTTTGAATGGTATAGGGATGATAACTATATTCCAAATTCAAATAATCCTGTTCTTAAGATTCCTGTTGCCACATTACTGGATAGCGGTAATTACTATTGTGTTATAAAAAGTTCATCAAAAAGCATTGTAAGCAATAAAGCAAAGCTTAGCGTACAACCAGCTCCATGGAGACCTTCTGAGCCAAAAGAATATAAGAATGGAATGGTTAAGGTAATTGCCAAAGGGTATGGTTTCAATATGGGGGCAACTGAAATAGCTGAGCCAATTACAGAAGTTACTTTTACTTATGATTTCTGGATCGATACAGTCCCGGTTACAATTTCCAAATACCACTCTGTGATGGGAAGCAGCCCTGACTATGATGCCTCTCATGACCACCCGATACATGAGGTAACATGGTACAATGCTGCTCGGTATTGCAATGCCTTAAGTATAATTCATGGCCTGGAACCTGTATATGACACAACCGTTGCAGGTTTCCCGATTAATTATAATAAAAATGGATACAGGTTACCCACAGAAGCAGAATGGGAATATGCTTGCCGAGCTGGTTCAGAAACAAGATATTTTTGGGGGTATTCATTTGATGATAGTTACGTGGCATATTTCAATGAAGAGTTCCAACCTGTTGGAACAGTTCTCCCAAACAACTATGGGATTTATGAGATGCTAGGTAGCGTTTTTGAGTGGTGTAATGATTATGAAGAACTCCACCCAGGAGGCTCACTGGTTGACCCTAAAGGTGGTAATTATCCCCATCCAATTGATACCCGTTTCCCAGATTATACCGTTAGAGTGTTAAGAGGCGGTAAATATCTGAATAACGACCTTTTTGATTACCGTTCTGCCCAGAGGAGTGTTTCCAGGGCCGTTTTAGGACTTGACAGGTTTGGTTTCAGAGTCGTTTTACCGATACAGGAATAGTTTTTATATGGTAAAACTCCTAAAAACTTAATTATGATAGCGCTCCTTTTTGCTACCATTGTCATTCATGACAACACTGTCTCTTTGCCATACCGTTCAAATCAAACCGATTTAATTTAAATGAGCACTAACTGTTTTGAACAGGTCTTTGTCCAGCATCTATACCCCCCTTTCCTATCCCCCCCAGATATAAGGGATGGATAATCCACACACGCATACGAGACTGAGAAGATTTTTTTGATCTATTAAAGCGCTTAAACATCTGCAACGCAGAAGGGAGATGGGATGAGGTTAACTTTCCGTGCACTTTTTACAGCTATGTTTCTATTACTAGCAGCCAGTGAAAGCTATGCCACGTGGGATCCATGCGGGTTCAATTTCGGCATGACTTATGCAGAAAATCGTGAAATTCCAGATGAAGTGAATTACTTAACCATTTGGGCTGGTTGTGACGAGGAAAACAGATTTAACAACTACTGGCATGGAGAGATGCTCAGAACCTGCATACAGCACAACAAAACACCGGTGTTTTATGCCTATATCATTGCCTTTGCTGCCAGAAGAGAGAGGGGGTTACAAGATTGTGATAAAAATTCATCAAATAATCTCTGTACAGATGGTGCAAACTTTATCAGAGAGAACTGGTCTGAAATAAAAGCTGAATATTCAATGTATGCCTCCGAAACAGCCAATATATGGGGAACATCTGAACCGATTATCTGGCTCATGGAACCGGATTTCTACCAGTATAACTCTTCATCTCAACAAGGCGGGGGAATATCTGCCCAGGAGCTTGGTGAGAAGATGAATGAACTGGTCACAATAATTAAAAGTCACCTGCCTAATGCAATTATTTCTGTAGATATTTCACCATGGATTGAGGACCAGGCTGCATGGTATAATAACTTTGACATGTCTACATTCTCTTATGCCAATACTTCCGGCGGCCGCACATCAGCCCACAGCCAATATATTCGTGCAAACGAAAACCCAACAACATGGAATGAGATTCACAACATCACGGGACTTGGAATAATTGCCGATGATGGCTATGGAGTGGGAGGTGGCAACACCGGCCATGATGATACCTGGGATGATGTAAACAACCTAAATGCCCGCATTGCAGATGGAGTTGTTGCTATAACCCAAGCCGATCCAAAGCCAAACTGGGGTGCTACCATTCAACAGATAAGACCACAGCTAGACGATATTATTACATGTTCGGATAATGGCGGCGGTGGTGGCGGCCACGAACCAAACACCTACTCCCTTTCCACACACACGCAGGGACAAGGCTCTGTAAGCAGAGACCCTAACAACGATTCCTACCCCGCTGGCACAAGCGTGCAGCTAACTGCAAACGCAAATGAAGGGTGGACATTCTCAGGATGGAGCGGTGATGGTGTACATGGAGATCAAAACCCGCTATCTGTTACTGTCAGCTCCGATATGAATATCACCGCCACCTTTACCAGATTGCAAGATGATGATGACCACGAACCGACCTACTCCCTATCCACACATACGCAGGGACAAGGCTCTGTAAGCAGAAACCCTAACAGCGACTCCTACCCCGCTGGTACAAGCGTGCAGTTAACTGCAAATGCAAATGAAGGGTGGAGATTCTCAGGATGGAGCGGTGATGGTGTTTACGGAGATCAAAACCCGCTATCTGTAACGGTTAACTCAACTATGAATATCACCGCCACCTTTACCAGATTACAGGATAACGATGATGGTGATGATAGTGGTGATGACGACAGTGATGATAGCAGTGAGGGTGATGAAAGTCGCGGCGGTGGCAGCCAACCAGGAGAAAACATACTGGAAAACGGCGACTTTTCATCAGGTACGGACTCCTGGCATTTCAATAACCACGGTGCGGAATCGGAAGGTACGGTTGAGAACGGGGAATTTGTAATCACCATAGATGACCCTGGAACCGCTCACTGGAATATTCAGTTCCATCAGTATGTGCCTTTAGAACAGGGCCAAACCTATATGCTTTCCTTTGATGCCTGGGCCTCGGAACCAAGATCCCTGGTAGCAAATGTCGGCCAGTCATCAGGGGATTACGCCAGTTACAGCGGAGAACAGGAAGTTGATCTTTCTACCTCAAGACAAACTTTTACCGAAATGTTTACCATGAATGAGGCCAGTGATAATGATGCCAGATTTGAGTTTAATGCAGGAGCAAGTGGCACCGGTACGGTTTATATCGACAATGTTGAATTAAGTATTGCTCAGACGACATCAATTCCTAAAATTTCCGTACCGAACATTCCTTCAAACTGGTCAATAGGTGTAAATGGTGGCTCGTTTGTGATCAATGCTGCAACCCCGAAACAGGTGGAGCTAAGTATGTATGATATACGCGGCCGACTTGCAGGACGACTCTACAATGGAAAGATAACCGCAGGTAATCATACAATTACTCTTAATCACAAAAGGTTTCCTTCAGGAACCTACATTGTAATTCTTAGGGACGCAAACAGGAAAGAATTGGCTAAATCCACTACCGTTATCAGAAACAGATAAATTGATTTTTAATCTATTGGGGCGTGTCCAAAAAGCACGCTCCTTTTTGTTTACCGAACTTAACAACGAATATGGGTTGACAGGTACTGTAGAACTCCAAAAATCAGGGCTGATATCTCCCACCAAACAGCTCTCTTGCCTTGCAAGTCCATTTTGAAACAAACTCAGTTTTACCCTCTGTATAAGCATCTCTGTTATGCTCGTAACGCTCCTTTAAGCGCTGTTTTAATTCTCCATAGCGTATTGCCACATCTTTATTGCTTAACAGATAATCCCTGAAATACAACTCATCCCAATCCCCGGGGAAACGAACATGGAGATGATAAACTTTCTGAGCAAACCCATTAGGGGTGTAACCCTTATTAAATGACATCTCAAAGTAATCATCCTTTTTAAATGCCATAAGTGTCCAGTCGGCATTTTGCAGCTTATTTTTCACTGTATCGGTATCACAGTTATAATCGATTTCCAGTAGTATATCAACAGTTGGTTTTGCAATCAGCCCCCTGACTGCACTGCTCCCCATGTGACTTATCCGCCTGATATTTTTTGCCCCTACGATCTTCTCTATCGCCTCTTTTTCTGATAAATACCATTCTTTATACCTGGTAGTATGTTCACGCAGGATTATGGGAAACAGCTGCCAGAGTTCTTCTAAACTCATTTGGGATAGTGGTTTTTTCATAGGTGATTTAGCTCTGTAATTCAAAAATGTAGTGGTGTTAGCAGGCGACGCAACGACTTTTGGCATCTCGTTTCCCCCTGATCAAAATGTACTACAATACCGGCTCTGCCACAAGGTATTTAGGAAGCTATTACCGCGGCGAAAGAGAACGTTATACGCGAATAGCCAAAAACTAAGTTTTTGGCCATTCTACATCTGATATTATCCACGACATCGCATGGATATACAGGTTAGCTGTTGGGTTATGAATTGATAAGTTTCTCATAATCTTCATCAGAACCATTATCCATACAACATTCGATGATTTTACGACCTATACTATCGAGACCATCATCCCGGAATTTTTCAAGTTCCTTTCTGAAAAATCCGTGAAGGATTTCTGCGCCTTTGTCGTACCCCTCTATTCCGACTTCCGGCTGTTCCTCAACCCTCAGAAGCTCGTGAGGAATCGGGCTACCTTCCACCTGCATCGACTTGAGTGTGTGTCCGAGCAGTGAACATCTCGATTCGACCAGCTGATCCGCTTTGAATCGTGCCATACCACGACGTGACAGATACTCTCGGGATATCCACTGTGGCATAAAACTTACTTTCCATGCGCCTACATGCTGGTTAGGAGTCAACGAATACCTGGTCTCAGGTGTTTCAATAATCTGACGCAAAAGCAAATTGGCGTGATCCACGAACCTGCCTGATGCAAATGGCCAGTATGATCCCACACCCTCACTGGTCAAAGCCTCACTTTCAGTGATACTTGGATTTGCATGACCACGAGGAGCGACAAGACGCCACAGCCATGCCAGTGCAGGCGAAAGGAAATGCAGATACCCTACGATTCCATAGGTCGGCATCTCTTTTGTACAAGGAGGAGTACGGATCCCGAAGTTTCGCAACTGTACTTCAACCATACCGTTCACCGTTCCAGGAACCAAATGACGCGGCAGTATAACCCGGGGATTAGGACACGGCACTCCTGGCTTGTCCTGGATATGATCCCAGACCAGAATCGTTGAGTCCGGAGCACCTTCAAGATTAAGGAATATAAGAGGTTCTTCGGGATGTATAGTCACCTTTTCAAGATGAGGATCAGTACCATAATGAAGCAGGTGATTTAACCGTACAAACCATGCCTGTTCCGCATCACAGGCCACCACCTGTTTGCTGTCATTCTGAGCAGAAGTATGACACATTGCCATATCATCGGTAACGGGATTGAGAACGCATCCGTGGGGAAGAGTAAGATATTTACGTTCATTGCTGTTTACACAATTTTCGCCCAGAAGAAGGCGTCCGTCCTCTTCACGGTGAACATGCTCAAGCATCTCACTTTTTCCGCTTCCGCTTGCACCTTCATGCATAATTGTAGACACATTGTCATAGGGTGTTACCACCTGAACAGTGGATGCGTGCAGGGTAGTCCACTCCTCTTTCTCACCTATTGACAACAACACACCGTAGACTCCCTTTTTGGCACTGGGACCAGGGTAGAGATTGTAGGAAAAAATCTCATAAAGATCATCACAACGGTTATGTACCACTACCTGCTTACCATCAAAATGAGTGTGACGGAAAGGAGGGGCAAGATAGAGTGTGGTATGAACCTTAAAGTCATGGTCAAGCTTAAAGATATCCAGTATACCCTGCAGATCGGCAAGTCCAGCCACAAAAAATCCGGCATTTGCAGGAGCGACCAGTAACCCTCCGTAGCCTTCATCATCCTCAAACGCGCCGACCGTAAAAGCGGTGACAATCAGGTCCTGTTGCTTAAGCCATTCAAACGTTTCTTCACGTACGCCACCAAACTCTTTTCCCTGCCGTTCTTTAAAGGTGACTTTGTCGGTCGGCTTGTCATCACCTATCAACATACACTCGGGATCTCTTCGGCGCATGTATTCCTCAAGATAGTTCACCGCAAAACCATTTTTACACCTGTTAACCTGAACCTCTTTTACATAGTTACCATTTACATCATAACCCACATCAAAAGTCTTATTCTGCGGATTGCCGAGTGCCACATCGAGCAGCCCTGCGCGATTTCCGATAAACTGATATGATTTTGCCGCACGCAAGACATCTTTCACATGCTCCGGCACAATCATTTTGTCCAGAATTTCAGTTGTACACACAGTCATAGGTTTTCCTTTCATAAAGGTTTATAAGTTCACTAAATATTATTTTCACTACCTATATTTAAAGTTCATTTTAATCCAAAAAACAGAACTATCACCGCGCTTCCGTACTGCGGATCAACAGTGAAAAAAGAGCGGATAACTGTTTTGTCCAGATTATTTTCCAACCGTGAATGCAGAACAGAATTTGAAACATTAAACAGTTCGGTATACATTTCCTGGATCATTGAACGGGACAACTGTTTCTTTGCCAATTCCAACTCTGCAGGATGTGATACCCCCTCAAGCGTCACCGTCACCGACTGCTCATGAACATCAACCGATACTTTTTTGGGATAAATCCCCATCTGCTCACTACCGTAGGAACAGACCTCCCGGGCGATTATGGAGCTCAGCGACTCTGTATCTTTTTCTGTGCTGTTGTTTCCTTCCATCATTTCGCGTCCTTTCCGCCGTACGTGAGAATGGACAAAAAAAAAGGGCCGTCAGTGTGGAATTTTGTTTCCTCACTAACGGCCCGTCTAAAAACAAAGCGCGTTTTCTGCGCCTTCTTCCCTAACTTGCCTATATTTTAAAAAGCAGAACTTAAGATACTATTATTTTGCATTGAAGTCAAACAAAAAATACCAAATCATTCATTCATAAACCTGGGAGAGCGCTCCATGGTGAATACTATAATCCGCTCCCCGGTCACCGAACTGATATCGGTGTGCAGAGAGACCACATCTATCCCAAGCACATCTTTAACAATTGTTTCGAGCAGATACCGGGCATTCTCAATAAGCTCCTGACGAACCTGCTTTATGAGCTTGCGACCGGTGATGGTGTCGTCTGCTTTGGCCAAATGCCGCTCAGCCGGAGTCAGTACGCCACGCAGACGCACAAACACATGCTCTTCTATAATAAACGTTTTGGCCTCTTCCGGCCCCCGCCCTTTGTACTCCCGTTCAAATTTTACCATAGCCTGCGTTATCTGCGCTTCAGCTTCGCCACGGGTAAGATTAACCATTGTTCACTCCTTCCAATGGGATAATTTAATTACCCACCCGGTGTTGTCGCAAGATTTTGATTAAAAGTTTATGCATAATGCGTCATAAATGCCACCCTGAGGGTAATCTCCCCTTCAATTCTACCTTTGATCGTCAAAAAATTCATCACCAGTGCCAATAAAATAATCAGCTGCCCAGAACCGAACTCCCCTGCAAACCCTACCATTTTGGTGCACAATTATAGTTTAAAAGGAGTACACATGCCAGATCTCAAGTTTTCAGTAAGTGCCCAGGCTTTGAGTCCTGCTAAAACAGAAGTCAAAACCCGCAAGTTTTCCTTCATTATCGATGAACCTAAAGAGCTTGGTGGCACCAATGAAGCCGCTAATCCTGTGGAATACCTTCTGGGGTCACTTGCAGGTTGTATAAATGTAGTTGGTCATCTGGTTGCAAAGGAACAGAACATTACCCTTTCTAATCTCAAAGTGGAGATTTCAGGAAACCTGAACCCGGAAAAGCTTTTCGGTAAAGCGACTGAGGACAGAACCGGTTACAAAGAGATCAGCGTAAAGCTGTACCCAGAAACCGATGCCTCACCTGAAGTACTTTCAAAGTGGATTGAAGAGATAGAGAAGCGCTGCCCAATTAACGACAACATTACAAATTCCACACCGGTAAAAGTTTCAGTGGGTGCGGATACCGCTTCAACTACAACTGCCTGAGCACTGTTTGTAATGCTCCCCCCGATACCAGTGACAGCGCCTGAGGTGTCACTGGTATTATTTTTTACTCACCCGTCAGTTTATAATTAATTCCCAGTGACAAATTCATTAAATCGGGATAACCAGGCACAAAACTCATTGAGAAATTCACCTTTTTGGAAAAGGAAAACTTATATTCAAATTCACCCCCATACCACAGAAATAGATATTGCCACATATCACCTTCATTTCCCTTAAATATGGTAGGATTTTCATACCCGTCCAACTCCATCCAGTTTCTTCTATACACTAATGTAGGACCGATTCCACCATTCAGAAGATGTCTGCCTCTTTTAAATATTCTACCTCTAAAACCAACATGAGTGTATCCTCCCAGCTGTGAGGCACAATCAGTATATAAGGCCTGGATTATTTTTACAGACAATAAATCGCCGAAGATAAAATGCTCATAAGAAAACGCCCCTCCAATATTTAATACGAAGCGGGCTCGTTTATCTAATTTAGTTGACATCAATTGGGCATTATCGCTACCCCCCGGGTGAATGCTTAATCCAAAGTATTTTAACCCAAAGTTGTTTTGCGCACGTACAGTTACAGTTAGCACCAATAGAAAAAGAACAAGAACGTAACTACTTCTATACTTTAAAGTAAATATTTCAGGAGCGTTGATTTTAACCACGATGAATCATTGCCCTTTTTTTCCGTCTTTTTTTATCACCAGGGTTGCGCATACAATTTCATTTTTCAGGAAACCATACTCTTTTCTCTGCTGACTCATGTAGTTTTTAAACAGATGACTCTTGTCGCGGTTTTTTTCAATTAATTCATTACACCTTTTCTCGATTAAAGCATACTCTGTATCATATGCCTGGAAATCTGCATTGTCGCAGGAGATTACTTCATCGACAAGACGCATCTTTGCCGATATTATCTGTTTTACCATCTCTTTTCGTTTTGGCACCTGAGGATGGGTGAAATCACTTTGGTCATCGATATATCCATCATCGATTACGATAAACCCATCATCGTTAAGTACTGGTGAGAGAGCCTGGAGCGTTTCATAATATTTTCCAAAAACCTGCCCGA
Source organism: Chitinispirillales bacterium ANBcel5 (assembly GCA_029688955.1). Classification (NCBI taxonomy): domain Bacteria; kingdom Pseudomonadati; phylum Fibrobacterota; class Chitinispirillia; order Chitinispirillales; family Chitinispirillaceae; genus Cellulosispirillum; species Cellulosispirillum alkaliphilum. The sequence continues at coordinate 21,772 of JARUKZ010000038.1, forward strand.
CAGATCCCAGTATGATGATATCATAATTGTGCAGGTCTTTAACTTTTACACGTATATCCGCCGCTTCAAATTTACAGATTTTTTGCACATTGTATTGCACCGCTTTCTTTCTGGCAAAATTGATGAATTCAGACACTGCATCTATACCGTAACATCTGTACCCAAGCTTACTGGCAAGCTTTACCGTTACAGCGCCTTTGCCACATCCAAGATCAAGAACATTCGGACTTTCTTTTCTGTTATGATTTTTGATTAGAGGGATTAAACTCTCCGGATCAGATCCTATCTCCCAGAAATCCTGCAGAATGTAGGGTAAAAAAGGGAAAAGCCCTTTATCGGTGGCGTCTAACGCTGTAAGGACGCTCTCTTCCATTGACTTCATTGTATTTCTGCTCCTGAAATAATTTAGAGTGGTTACTACCTTTACCTGATACGCACCATCGCATAGAAAATTATATTCTATCAACAAAAGGGGGCCATACTTTCATATAAGCCCCACATACTACCACTGAAAGGTTCTGCATTGTTATCTGTTATTTAACTCTGCCTGCCACCTGTCCCCAAAGACTTTTCTGTAATTACCATGAGCATCACGAATAATCAGTACATTTTGTTTTGAAATAGTTTGATTAATATCAACCTTTCTGCCGGTAATTGTGAATGCCTGAACAGCATTTCTGTTTGATGGTACCTGTTGATTTCTACTTCTCAATTGTCTTTGGGGGCCAGCAGACATAGGAATTAATGATGGAAAATGTGGCTTTTTCTCCTCTTCCATAGTCCAACTGACTTCTATTTTAGGTGTTACGACCCAAGCTTGGCCACTAACACATCCCACATCCGGAACATCATAGCACATTACCGGAATGTAGCGTATCTCTGCTTTTACATAGTTTGAATCGGGGGTAATGATTACATAATACTGATCTTCAAATAGTTGCCTATCACTGCTGCAACCCGTTTCAGCAAAGAGAACCATCCCTATCGATTTTAGCTCATCGTGATACGGGGAGGGCATTCCATGGTCAAAAAGTACCTCATTATCGAGATCCAGTTCATCTTTAAAATCATAGTATTCCTTACTCTGCGTGGACCTGTAAATCGCTACCGGAGCCCCTACTCTAAGTGCAGGCTGACAACACTCCGCATCACATGAATTGCCATCATAAAAATAAAGATCGGGGTAATCGATAGTTATATCATTTGAGCCGAAAATTATTCCCTGGCCAAGCTCTAAAGTATCCACCCCCTTTAAAGCATCGCTGTAGACTGCATGTAGCAGAAGAGCAATAATTACCGAAAGCATAGCCATTTGTTTTTGCATCTTACATCCCCTTTTTTTGTAGTGATGATACATCAGTTTGCAATGGGCTTACACTCTAATATAATCAATTATTGGCTGACAATCACATCTAATCACATTAGTTTCAATCTTTTCGTTATCACGCCTGATAACGGCTCAATATCAGTGAACAAGTAGGTTGAGTGGATTGCAGATTTTCAATACTGTAAGAATACCGACAGCTGTGGGATGTATGCTCACTGACCAGAGAGTTACAATGAGTGCTAATGAACGGGTTGCAGAAAAAACTTCAGGAGGAATAGACCACTCGAAAAACAGATCAGCATCTATGCTGTTACTCCTACTGTTCAAAACCGCTGATGATATGAACTCTGACCTCCTCCCGCACTGTGATATTTTCCACTGTAGCAACAAAGTGCCCACCGCGTTCAAAGCTCAACAGACGGGCATTGGGAACGGTTTGAGCGGCGAATTGTGCATGCTCATAGGGAAACAATACATCATCCTGTGCATGAATGATAAGTGTTGGGTGACTAATAGCAGCGATTCGCTTACCCAGTTGTTGCGTATGATGGTCAAACATTATGCCATCATAACGAACTGAAGCCGGGTTCATGTAGTCAATAACCCGCTCTATTGCATCGTACTGATGAGGACTGAGGGTTTCAATCACTTGCCTGTCAGCGCCCAAAAAATTCAACAACTGCCTTTTAAACAGATTTGAAACTGCCCAGTAAACAAAATCATTCTGCACTACATAGGTTAAAATTCTACCTACATTCTCTGCCTCCTCCACCTGCTCCGGAGGTAACTGTGCGGCACCACAGGAGATAAGCGTAAGTGAAGTAACCCTCTGAGGGTAAAGAAGCGCAAAGAGATATGCAGAAACTCCCCCAGCACTTACCCCCACTACTGCCACCTGATCGACATTGAGGCTATCGAGCAGATATGCATATGTATGGGCCTGCTCCTCAACAGTAGCCCCTTGCCGTATATCTGATTTTAAATACCCAAAACGAGACGGCGCTATCCAGTTAAATTCTTCCCCCAGTATCTCCTGAGCCAAAAGCTCACCCTGATCAAATCCTCCACCTGCCCCATGGATCATCAGGACATCTAATTGTTTTTTTTCAGCTGTAAGGTATTCTAAATTACCGAAAGGGGTTGCAATGCTACTGCTTACATTCTCAATTCTTGCATACGATGCAGCAATATCTCTTCTGTAGGAAAGCCATACCCAGGCAGCCAATAGACTCAGTAGCGTGAAAATCACAATTAGTATTCTAATCACTACTACAAGTCCTTTTTTTAAGATCTATAAACAAGGTAATCTATTTATTAAGCAACTGACAGGCCGGGTAAATTCCGTAAAACAGGTGTCTTTTTAAAAGGGGTGGGGATTTATAGCCCCCAACTACTTTCCGCCACAACCTTTTAGGCGAAAAGAAAAAAAGTTCCTGGACAGGAACTTTTACTAATCGTTTGGGGTCAGTATGATCGTCGCCACACACTGCACTCCCAGACTCAAAACTGCACTTCTTGTTACTGAAATTGCGTACGAATCGCAGTATAGTGAAACAGTGAAAGAACTGCAATATTTTATCGACCATGGTGAGCGTCAGATAAATCAGATTTGTCGCAGATGTTTTAAGAATGAAATCATTCCACATTCAGAGAAAGTTTTTTCGGATCGGTGTAATGCTTCGTCGCCGGGCTCTTGAACCGAAGAAGATGTCTCAAGAGCAGCATAAAATATGCGTACCCAGAACCGTTAAGAAGGATGGACCATACGAACACATTGCCTTATGTTATTTTATGTTTGGGAATGCTGTCAGATTGAAGGAAACTTACCTGAATGAAACAATTAGGTGGCCAGAAAAGATAGCAGAGTTGGATAAATTATGGGAGTTTTCGAACAGACACTAATTAATCTGCACCAGTGTACAAGCTACGATATGCTCCTGGTTTTCCCTCTTCACGGTCACCTGCACCAGATCTCCCGCTACTTGTTCTTCAAGAAAATGTGCCAGGTCGTCGTTATTGCGGATCACGGTATCATTGATCTTTACTATCACATCCCCTACAATGGTTTTGCCCTGGGAGTCTCTTGAGACGCCTCTCAACCCGGCAGCTTGTGCAGGACTGCCCTGGGGCACATTGAGTATCACCACACCTTCACCAGGATAGAGTTCTGAAGCTTTATCCCGCAGTGTTGTTATTCCCAGACCTGCGCGACGTACTACACCGTGCTCTATCAATTCCGGTACCACACGTTTCACAGTGTGTACAGGAATGGCAAACCCTATGCCGGTATTTGCACCCCCACGAGAAACTATGGCGGTATTTACTCCAATAAGCCTTGCCTGTGAATCAAGAAGTGGTCCACCGGAATTCCCGGGATTGATTACAGCGTCTGTCTGAATGACATGTCTGATAGTACGTGTTTCGGAGGCTCTGATCTGCCGTCCCAGTGCGCTAATCACCCCAACGGTTAGAGTTTTCTGTAACCCAAACGGGTTCCCAAGAGCAAGAGCTTTTCTTCCTACAACAAGATCCTGTTTATCACCGACTCTAACTGGATCCAGAAGGTTTTCGGGAGCATCTACTTTAAGAACTGCAAGATCTTTTGTAGAATCGATTCCGATCAGCTCTGCTTTGAACTGTTTATCTCTGTCAAAAAACACCATAACACTGTCAGCGTTTTGTATTACGTGATAATTGGTAACCACATGGCCCTCCCTGTCCCAGATAACTCCCGATCCGGATCCCCTGGGAAGCTCTGTCCCTGATGGAAGGGACAGCCCTCTTAAACTTCTGCGACTCTCGATATAAACTACGGACCCCTTGGTCTTTTCGTACACATCAATGGTGTTACGTTCATATTCAAGCAGCCCTCCATCACCGGACTGAGCCCAGCCGATACAAAAAAGAGCGATTACCCCTGCAACTTTTCTGAATACACTCCCAGCACAATGCTCTTTAGACGCAGAAATCAAATACCCCATAACTATCCTTCCACTTACAATGTTACTGAGATTCACCCTGATGATGCAGAAGTTCACTTGGAACAAATTCCCTGCTTTCAATCATCTCGGCATTCATTCTATGCCTTCTACTATAAATTCCCAGAGGTATAGTTGCCACAAGTGATACGCCCATAGCAGAGAAACCGGAGGTCATCCAAGCTCTACGTCTACGCTGCTTTCTTTCCTTCTCTTTAATTTCGTCCTCAGCCTCTCTAATCTCGGATAGAGTATAAGAACCTCTGTTTCGGTCCAAACGGTCTTGAACAGCATCAAGGTCGGAGTTAATACCGGACATCCCGGCCACGAAAGCAATTATTCCACCTGTTGCAAAAGTAATTGCCGAAGGAAGATAACCATATCTGAGAACGTTGTTTATTTTTGTATGATCGCCGGGATCTACACTCCACTGCTGGTAGCCTCCCCTTGCATCCACCACAAAAGAGGTACTGAGCTGAGTATTATCTGCACTGAAGCTATACCTTCCGTTTGGCAGCGTCAGTACTGCTGGCAGTTTTGCCACTTTCTGGTTTGAGTAGAAGGTGATATGGGCACTGCTAGTGAAGGTGGTTCCGTGTATATGTAGATGCCTTAGATCGATGCTCATATCGCTGTCGACCGAATTGGTATCCACAACAAATTCAACAATGGTCTGATCTGACTTTTCCTGCTGAGCTTCACTCAATACTCCGATACTCTGAGCGGGTAACAACTGCAACATAAGCAAAATGGAACAAAAGATGCGCTTTGTCATATAATGACCCTTTCTGTGCTTCATAGAGATGGTTTTTTTTGGTTTTTATGTTGGGATACTCAATGTACTGAATAGGCATTATTGCGGCATCAGACAGATATAACATAATTAACGGATAAAGAAAAGAAAAGATTAAAGTTAAATTATACTGTTTTTATTTAGGGTAAAATTTATAAATTTAATAAGCTCTTTGTACCATGTAAAAGCTGAAGTGAATTAGAATCCAGGATTAAAAGTATATTAAAACGCCTTCATCTCAATTACGAATCCGGCACCGGTGATGAGGATACACAGTGAAGGAGACATTGGGTCAAAGTGCTCCTGCACCATCGTTTCTCCCCCCTGCGGCAATACTCGAGATGACCTATAAGTGTAATCATTGATGCCTTTTCTGCTCTTGCCCGTGGTATAACAAAGATGGTGATTTCGATTGGAAAAAGGAGCTTTCAGCAGACGAGTGGAAGTTTCACATCGAAACATTGTGTTCACTTGGGGTTTCACAGATCGCATTCACTGGTGAAGAAGCGCTCCTTAAAAAAGGTCTTTTTGAAATTATCGAATTTGCAGCATCCTGTAATGCTATCCATATAGAAACTGAAAATAATATACTTGTCCGATCCGATCCCCCCCAAACCTCATCCTTCTTACAAAGTAAACAACCAAACAAAAAGGTGCTCTCTTTTTGTCTGGAGCACTCTGTTGGAATAAGTATAAGCCTTCCGGGCTTCACAGTTTTAAATACCACACTGTTAAGGGGTACAAGGACAATGTACTCTATTGGTTGTCTGAAGCCAAAAAGATGGGTATTGCTACCACGGTCGGTGTAACCGTTACAAGTAAAAATATTCACTAACTTTTTGAAACCATTGCAGAAGCACTTCTTGCAGGAGCAGATCAGCTACTTCTCAATCGTTTTTTTGCCTGGGGGAAGAGGTATGGAGCACAGGGAATTGATGCTCTGGCGTGAACAGATACTTGAGATGCTTGACACTGCAGAGAAGGTGCTGCGGCACGCCAATCGCAGGGGCAGTATCGGAACAGAAATTCCCAGATGCGTTGTTGATCCATCGCGATACAAATATATCAACATGGCAACGACCTGCTCTGCAGCAAAAAGCTTTTTTGTCGTGGACCCATCTGGCTATATCAGAGTTTGTAACCACTCCCCTGTATTACCGTCTTTTACCTATAACTTTTTTGGGACAAACTAAACGTAGCACTACCTTTCAGAACCAAATATTCCCAGCCCTAAAGGGTACTACCAGATAAAAGTGTGCTGTTCTCAGCACGAAAAGCAGTAGGCGTCACTCCGATCCTCAACTTAAATTCCCGATTAAAGTGACTTGGCGTAGCATAACCCAATTTGTAGGCGATCTCTGCCACATTAAGTTTTGTATGGCTGAGCAGGCGTTTTGCTTCATCTATGCGAAGGGTGTGGATCATGCTGCGGAAGCCTTCATGGTAGTTTTCCTTGATAAGCTTTGAGAGCCTGGACTCCGAAATTCCCAAAGAAGAAGCAACGTTGCTTAAGTTTAGCTCATTTGAACTGTAGTTTTTATTCATGAATTGAAGAAACCTATCCCAATCACCAGGTTGTACCTCGAGCGGTTCCGGTTTCAGATTGATCACTTTGGAAACCCCTTCATTCCTGTCTTCTTTTCTTTTATATGTCAGCAACTTTATAAGTACTGGAATAAAAAATAGCGGAACAATAAAAAGTAGATACATTAGAGATGATCTCTTTTTTTCATTCCCGGAAACAAAAGATACCCCGTATACCACCAGTGTATCAGTATGTCCGATCCGTGGCGTATTCCCAAAAACCCAATTTACAACATTAATAGAATCCAGAAACAATCTTTTGTCTGTAGGAGCAATACCGTAGCGCGTTCTCCACCATTTTGCCACTTTAAAATCCTCAAGCGGCACAGCAACCCGGGTCTTTTCGGGAAAAACTGTAACCGGCGCTTCCAGAGTTCGACTGCTCACAGGATCATCTTCCACCGTTATCTCCGGATCGAATGTAGCCAACTGCAACACCACTCTCCCGGGCTGATTGCTTCTCATATAGATTATCAGTGTATCGGATTCATTACAACAGTTGTCTTGAGAATTGGACTGTGTGAGGTCAATTCCCATAGTTAATCCCGCAAAGGGCCAGGAGTGCCCCGGATTCAATTGATACACCCATTCGACGCTATCAGTTACAGAGAGACTCAAAACTTTGGAATTACCCGATTCATGGTTATCATCAAAAGCACTCCACGTAATTTCACCGGGAGGAAATTGTGCTTGTGTGATACATACGAGCAGTAATAGGATCAATGTTGAAAACGTTCTCTTCGACTGCAATGAATCTCCTTATTTTTCTATCATCCATAGGATTAATCAGTTAGATTCAGAGTAAAATTACTATATAAAAACTCCCTGAAAACCTTTTTTTTCTAACTGCCACCACGATTATCTCATGGCTTCCCTTACTACAAAGAAAATTATCTATGCAAAAAGATGGTTACATTCACAGATTGTTATCCCATAAAACTTCTCTGAAAATACAAAAATGTTGCCTAAAACAGAAAATTCTGATTTTTGATTAGAAATCAGCTGTTTCAGACAATTCAAATTAATAGGAGGAGCCTTATATTGTTAAAAGAAACAATGTTCCATAAACAAATTAAAAGAAAGGGAAAAGATGAAACAGCCTGCATTACTTTTCTGCGCAATATCCCTGATATCAGCTTCAGTCATCGGGGTGAATCTGACGGCGGCAGATCTTTCGGAAAAGGGGTGGGATAATAAGAAAGGGGGAAGTAGTGCTCTTGAAGAAGACGTGACTGAAAGCACCACCATAATTAGTGACCCCAAAAGCCACCCGTTCATCCATACAGATGATCCAGCTTTAACACTCAACTCTATTCAGCAGTCTCCGTCAGACACTACCCTGCCCGCTGACAGCAGCCAGGCTGAACCCATGCCTTTGTGGAAGGTTCCGGTAGACCAGGTATCCTGGCATCTGTTTTCAGACAGTGATGAAGGCTATAACAGTAGTGCGGAATGGATAGACCAAAGCAGTCGGGAAGTTCTTCTGACACCCAGGATAGGAAGAGATTATCCTTATTGCGGCTTTGGATTCATGTTTCCCGAGTACAAAAGTGACTTTACAAACTATGATGGATTTATAGTGTATGGGTTTTTCGAGCACGGCCGTGAATTCAGAGTTGATATCGCCATGAGTTCCATTACTGATTATAACTATCACTCAAAAACAATTGCAGGAAGAGACGAAACTGTTTACACCTTTCGTTTTACGGACCTTTACCGGTCATGGGGACTCCCAATGGTGTTTGACCCTTCATCCCTAATAAGCATCGGAATCAGTTACAATGAGATTACAGCCAGCGCTACTGCACGCATAGATTCGGTTCACTTTTTTAAACTGCCGGAAGAGACAAGTGTTAAATCCTCTCTGAACAAGATAGCGAACCATACCTTCAGCTGGAAACGACATGGGCATAACTTTATCTGGATGGAAAACAAAAGCGTGAATCTGGTCTTATGTGATGCAAAAGGAAGAGTTTTTTGGCGGGGTGTTGCCAAGCCCAATGAGCGGCTTGTTCTTCCCAGATACAGAGGCCTTCAGTTTCTTATGACATCCAATAAAAAGCTGATCGATCAGTGGACTATCTATTGATCATATGATTTCAACCAGACAGTTACAGTGAGAAAACGGCTTACTGAGGAGTCGATGAGATTTTGGGGGGAAGAGTGACACGGTTTTTCGTCTTGGAAGATGGAGAGAAAGTGACCTGTGGTGGTGGAGAGTTGAAAACTAATCATCAATGGCGATTCCTGATCCGTTTGGAACTGATTTGGATCGTACCCTTTTCAATGGTTCAAAAAGATACTCTAACCCATTCACCTTGATCTCATAAACCGCCCGAAGCATCTCACCAAGTCCCCGCAGGAAATCTATGAGTAATAATCCCTTGTATTTCCCAAAGGGCATGGTGGTACGTGCAAGTTTTAGAAGATAGGATGGATCAGATATAGAGGATTCGGAGAATGGCATGTATTCTGTTCCATGGAAAAAGGTTGGGGATAAATTTACATGTTGCTGTGAAGGAGGGGTCTATGTCTTTAAAGGCGATGGCAAGAGTCCTTCTTCTGATATACCGTTGCTATGGTATGGGATATATCTCCGATCTTCCATCTTCTCATATGCGGGAGCTAAAAAGGAAACGGTGACCGTCTATGCTGTAATCGGTTGGTTTTATTCTTGGAAGGGACGACAGAAGAAAATATTAGAGACTCGTATCTTTTACAAACATGTAATTTGTATTGCACACATCATGAACGACTGGACTCATTTCAATTCCGATATTTACATTCCATAAAGCATTAGATTCCATGCTAAACCGGTAAAGGGTCATATTTTTATGCAGATAATATTCGTTTTAGCTTACATAATCACTAAAAATTTTCTACAGTGACAATAGATATTTTTTTGCAGTTTGCTGTTCATATAAGCCATCAAGCATAGATATTGAATATGTAACACCTCAGGATCTATGTTCTGCTTTGATAGGTTTCCTCTAATTATATTTTGATATCTGATTCTGATATTTTTATCAATCTATTGCAAGAACCTCCCACCCACCACCTCAATCCTTGCAACACGAAACCCATTCGGTATAGCCCAAAGGAGCGATTTCGGGTGCCACAATGACCACAAAGGGGTATCTGATAGCGGGTTGCAGATGCACTGAGGTGATTTTTCACGTGGAATAAACAAAACCAGACATATACACTACAGGAAATAGAAGTAAATGAAATAGTATAAATTTTGGGCTGTTCTTCCGATCATGGTAAACCACAATGGAAAAGATTCTTTCTATATCAGTTAAAGGACATTCAAACCTATCACCCAGAAGCAACCATGCCTCTTACCCACTCACCTCTTGTAGTAGCTATCTTACATCGGATCAATAATACAAGCAGTTCTTGGCCAAATCATTCAGGGGTAAAACTTGTGGTCACCGATGACGATGCCCCCAAAAAAAACACCCTTTGTACCCTCTACAGTGTACCCCTAAACACGTTTGCACCCAAAAAACCCATTACAACAAGGTACAGTCGCCTGCCGTAGTAACTCATTGGTTTGCCGACTATTGCATAACATTTAGCTCGTCCCCAACGTCTCTGGGCTCATTTTTCCCCAAAAACTCTTTGACACCGCAGCGAAATTGTAGTATTATTGTAGTGTACTAGTTCTCTATAACAATACAACACAGGAGTAAGCAGCCTTGGCGTTTACTTTCACTCTCAGCAACTCAAGCGGTGTGCCCTACTATCGCCAAATCGTTAACCAGGTGATGTACGCAGTAGCTAACGGCATGCTTAAACCCGGAGAACGCCTCCCTACCGTACGCCAGCTCGCAGTGGACCTGCAGGTCAATCTAAACACTATAGTAAAAGCGTACGGCGAACTTGAAATACGTGGGGTAGTTAACACTCAGCAGGGCACCGGAACCTTTGTTTCTGAATGCGGAACCCAAATCGATCCAAAGGAAAAGCAGAAGGGGATAGAAAGGCTTTGCTTTCAATTCCTTGACGAAATTGCCGCAATGTCGGTAAGTACCGATGAAGTTATCACCACACTTAAGAGAATAATTAAAGAGCGAACAAAAAACCGGAAAGGGGATATATAAAATGGCTATTAAAAGAGAGTACAGAGAGAGCCGGGATTTCAATCCAGTACTAAGTACCGTAAAAAAACACACCTTTGCTCTTCAGCGCTATATCATTAACCTGCTGCTTTTGGCAATTGCTGTAGCCCTCTTTTATGTATCACAGGCACAGACCAATCACTACGGGTTAGTCTTAGGAGTTGCAGCCGCACTTTTTTTCGCTGCATCGTTAAGTGCTCGTATTGCTTTTGAATGGGAGCGTGTACCACTGCTTAGGTTTGGATGTTTCAGAAAAACAAAGGGTCCGGGGTTATTCTTTGTCATACCATTTGTGGATGTTCCCTGCGGCTATATTGATTGCAGAATATCGGTCACGGATTTCTCTGCCGAAAAGGTGCTTACAAAGGATGCCGTTCCAATCTTTTTTGACGCGATCATTTTCTGGATGATATGGGATGCCGCAAAGGCAAAACTTGAAGTCGAGAATTTCAGTGCTGCTGTTCCACTGAGCGCGAAAACTGCCTTAAGAGATATTATCGGTAAAACCACTCTGGCGGAACTTTTAACTAACCGCGATGAAATAGGCCAGGAGTTGCAAAAAATCCTCGACGCCAAAACGAATCCCTGGGGCATCACCTCCCTTTCCGTTGAGATAAAGGATATAGTAGTACCACAGGAGCTTGAGGATGCCATAAGCAGGGAAGCCCAGGCAGAACGTGAAAGAAGCGCACGCGTAATCCTTGGTTCAGCTGAAATCGAACTTGCGGAAAAGTATTCTAAGGCTGCGGAAAAATACAAAGGCAATGAGGAAGCAATGACCCTCAGGTCTTTAAACCTCCTGCTTGACTCGGTCAAAAACAAGGGTTCGATGATACTTGTCCCTTCAGAAGTGCCCCATCTTATGAATAAGGCAGTCGCGGCCGCTATGGCTAAAAACGGTAACCGCATTGAGGAAGATAGTTTGGAAGTATAACCCAATATCGATAACAATCCAAGCAACAGGAGCGCGCCTTGAAACTCAGAGACAGGTTTTTTGAAACGCTATCAAATGTGGTGACTCATCACGCAGGCACAGTTCTTTTGACTTGTGTAATCCTGACTATTGTACTGCTTGCTTCAGCCACCCGTTTGGGAATAAAAACGCAGTTTGCCGATATGATGCCCGATGACATTCCAATGATCCAGGAGTATATGGAGATCATTGAAGATTATTCATCTGATGCAACGGTAATGATTACAATAGAAAATGACCAGCTGAATCTTGATCGTATGCAGGAAGTCGCTCAGGATTTAGCAGCTCGTTTAAGCACTATACATTTGCTTCAACCCAAAGAAGATCAGTCTTTGACACTGGGGCAGCGTTTCGCGCTCTTTCAGGGCCAATTTCCATCAAACATTGATTATGACACACTAAACCTCGTACGGCGAATAGACTATAAAATCGACAGAGAATTCATCTCTTCACACGGAATGATGGCTCAGGAAACAAAAGACCTGGAAAACATGCTCACCATGTACAGCTCTCTTTCACTTACAAATCTGATTCAGAACATAAACGACAATTTTGAAAAGGAGTTTATTGATGATTCAGATAACATTACCACGCTAAATGGTGAGGAGCAGGCCGTGCAGGGGCTTGAGGGAATAAGTCGTTTCCTTGAAAGCATCGACATTTACTTAGAGCAAAGGGACTCTGTTGCGGTGGCAGGTGCTATAGCGGATTTCATAACCGGACCTCAGTATATGATTTCCTCAGATAACAGCATGCTCCTTATGATGCTTCACCCATCGGTAAGCTTCAATGAATTTGAAGAGATTATGTATCTGGGCTACCGAATTGATGATACTCTAACGGTGGTAAGTGAACTTTATCCCGATGTCCGGATAAACCGCACCGGTCTGATGATGATGCAGATTGATGAAAATAACGCTCTCGCAGAAGACTTCGCCTGGCCCAGTGTTATTGCGTTAGGATTAATTCTGATTCTTCTTATTGGTGCATTTAAGGACTGGAAACATCCGTTGTTTGCTGTTATAACGCTAATGGTTGGAATACTATGGACAGCAGGTATTCTGGCCAGCGTCTTTCGGTATCTCAATATTATGTCTGCTGGCTTTGGGATAGTGCTTGTTGGGCTTGGGATCGACTTTGGCATACATTTTATTTCAGGTTTTCGCGACGGACGAGAACAGGGCATGTCGGTTAGCGAATCGCTGAAGTTTATGTATAATCGTGTAGGCGCCGGAGTTATAACTGGAGCGCTTACTACTGCCATAGTGTTCTTCTGTCTGCAATTTACACGCTTTGAGGCATATTCACAGTTAGGTATCTCAACCGGCATTGGGATCATAGCGGTTCTTTTGGTACAGATGATTATGCTTCCTGCTCTGATTGTATGGGACAATAAAGGATATTCACTCAGTGCTACTATCCTACGGAAGCTACGCTTAGGTTTTCTGGTGAATGCGTGGAAATGTATGTGGGGCGCTGTCTTTTGCTTCTTTACTTTGCCTGTTTTTACCTGGATCTGTCGTCCGCTGCGGTTTAGGTTTCTTGCGACTTCGGGCACAATACTGGGAAAAGTTCCGGTCGCGATAATGGTTCTTATAGTATCAGCTGTGCTTATCGTTTTTTCTGTTCGTGCAGGTTTCAATATGGAATGGGAATATGACTTTATGAAGCTTCAACCCGCGGGGACACCCAGTCAAATTACACAAAACAATATTCTGGAAAAATTTGAATTCTCTCCCGATTATGCTATGGTAAAAGCAGGGGATCTCGATGAGTGCCGAAGCCTTGTGGAAGAGTTTCGAAAAATTGGTGACCGCACGGGCCTTATAGCTTCTGTTGATGCGATAACCGAATTTATTCCCGAAGAATCGGCGCAGTTGAAAAACGCGGAGCTGATTGATTCATTCAGAGTAAATCTACTAGCGGCGGAAGTAAATGATATGAATCACAACGATGTTGAGCTACTTGAAAATGAACTCCTCCGTTTGCATCAAAACATAGTAGAAATAGGTGAAATGTCTGTTTTATCCCTTGGGGAAGATAATAAAATAGTGCGTAAATGTGATCAGATCGCAGGGGCAATGGATGAAGACAGTTATGTGTTGGCTCTTTCTGAAAGAATAATAGCTTCCGCGGATGACCTTTCGGTCCTTAACAGCTTTCAGAAAAGCTCATCTGAAATAATCAGGGAAAAGTTACTTTCCATGTCCAACACAGATCTTATATCATTTGAAACTATTCCCGAAAGCATTCGGGAACGCTATGTAAACCCCAATAACAACGATCTGTTAATAAACATATTTCCCAGGGGATATATCTGGGAAGAACAGAGACTACAAACGTTTAATGACTATACATCCCGGGTAAGCGAACGCACAACAGGAATGCCCGCAATTATCCAGCTAATGATGGATCTAATGGCAGAAAAGGGCAGAGACGCTGTAATTATCGGTTCAATTGCTATACTGCTATTTCTGTTAATTGATTTTAGATCACTCAAATTTACCCTGCTTGCATCTGTACCTCTAGCTGTTGGCGCGGTTTTTATGGTAGGTATGATGGCTGTGACAGGAATGAAGCTCAGTATAATGAATTTTGTAGCACTACCGTTAATCATTGGAATCGGTATTGATGATGGTGTCCATATGCTCCACCGATACAGAATAGAAGGCAGAGCTTCGGTTCCACTTGTACTTAAAACTACCGGTCGCGCCATTTTACTTACCTCACTTACTACGATGATCGGGTTTGGCTCTATGGGTTTGGCTTCCCATGTGGGTATAGCGATGTTTGGACTGACTCTTTTCTATGGAGTCGCGGCTTGTTTCATAAGCAGTGCCTATGTTCTACCCGCTGTTATCACCATAGGAGAATCTCTTTCAACAAAAAAACCGGGCAAAAACAAAACCATCACTAACGACTCTGTTCCTGAGAGGAGGAAAGAATGTATCTGAAACTCGCGACACTTATTGGTATTACCGCATTCAGCAGCTTTGCTTTAACCGTTGATGAGATCTTGGACAAAGCAGAAGCAAACCAGAACCCTCAAACCTCCCGCTCAGAGGTAACCCAAACTGTTATTCAGGCCAATGGCCGGGAAAATGTTTCGAGACTCGTAAGCTATTCGATGAATGAGGGTGAAAAAAGCCTTATGGAATATATTGAACCCGCGCGTATCAGAGGGATGAAAATTCTTATGCTCAATGATGGTGATGACATATGGTTTTATTCTCCCAGAACATCCCGCGTGCGACGAATTGCAAGCCATCAGAGAAATCAGTCCATAAATAACTCCGACTTTAGTTATGAAGACTTGTCTCCAAAAGACATGAGGGAAAACTACACTGTTACCCTGAAGGGTGAAGAAACTATAGATGGAGTCAACTGCTATAAACTCCTGGCCTTACCCAAAACCGATGATGTTTCATATGCTAAAACTATCAGTTGGATCGATAAAGAGCGCTTTATTCCGGTCAAGATGCATTTTTTTGATGAAGACAATACACTCTGGAAAAAACTTACTGTAGACAGTGCGCAAAAAGTGGGAGAGTACTGGAGTTTTAACAGGGTAACAATGAAAGATCTTCTAAGAGGCAGTAAGACTATTATGGAAATGGACAAAATTGAAAACGATATCACCATTGATGAAAACATGTTTTCTGAACGATATCTTAGCAGGTAAGTTGGGGGGACATTATGAAATATTTACACATTTTTATTATGGTAATTTTCGTATTTACCTGTACACTATTCGCCTCAGATCTTAGGTTTGGCGGTTATCTTCAAAACAGAACGACTCTCACCCTTGCAGATGAAGAGATTATTTCAGACATTGCGCAGGCAAGGCTTGAAGGAACCTGGAACTACGGCCAATGGGGTGGAATAGAAACACACGTTCTTGTTTCCGGTGCGCTGCGACCTCTTGATCCTTTTGAAACAGTTCGAAGTGGCTCAGTTATGGACAGAGCTCTTCAGGAACTCCTGGCTCCATTGTTAACCGAAGCAATACAGATACTTAAAGAGCAATTTCCAGATTCAGATGCGACAGGTAATCAACAACTACTAACTGATGAGGTGTTTGAATCAATTATAAGGTATCTTCCCTATTCAACTTTTTTTCCTTCGGATAAAACAGTTCTGGACCGGGCACTGATAAAGGCCTACTTCAGTCCATTTGATCTGTTTATTGGTCGTCAAATGATTGCCTGGGGTACCGGTTATGCCTTTAACCCGACAGATATCTGGAATCAAAAAAGCCCATTGGATCCCGAGGCACCCAGACTTGGCGTTAATGCCCTGAGAGCAGAGATACCGCTGGGAATGTTATCAGGGGTTTCACTTGTCGTGTCCCCGGGCAGAGATTTTGCTCACTCCAGTGGCGGCATACGAGTAAAAACAAACGTCGCGGGGTATGATATGTCTATAAGTGGAATGCGAATAATGAACGCCGACAGAGCTCTTTTGGGGCTGCCAGGGAAATTTATGGCTGGTGTTGATCTGGCCGGTGAAATCGGGAATATTGGTATATGGGCTGAAGCAGCCTTTAACAATCCCGTTTACGAAGAAATGGAATACAAAGATCTGGATTCCAGTTACTTCCAAGTAGACCTTGGCTTTGACTACACTTTTAATAACGGTGTCTATACAATCCTTGAATACTACTTCAATGGTCTTGGGCAGGATACTAAGGAAGATTATAACTCAAGAGACCTGATTCACCTATTAACCGGAGAAATGGCCGGATTTGCAAAGCACTACCTCTTTGGTGGTGTAAGCTATACTTTTTCGAATCAGTTTGACTTTTCTGCTTTCGTGCTGGGTAATTTGGTCGATCACTCCGCGATGCTTTTACCCTCAATCAAATATTTGGTAAGTGATAACATTACCATAGAAACAGGTGCGCAGATCGGCATAGGAGATAAAAACCTAAGCGAATTTGGAGGGCTTTTTCCAAACTTTCTGCTAACCGCTAAGGGGTATTTTTAAGGGGATTACAAATTTGCCCCATAATAGTGAATCCATTATTTGCGCTTCCACTGTACCCTTCGTCTCCGCTCAGGGGTACAGTCAGGGAATTGCGTCTGTCATGGTGGCAAGCAGCGCGTCTGCAAGCACCCCGGTACAGGTTCAGGAGAAGGATTGACATATCAACCACCACCACTCTTGTCCAAAACAGGATAAATGAACTAGGGTTAAGGGTAAACGCTCCGCAATTACCCTGGATAATGTCTTGATCACAACTGAATGAATTGCGGAACTTCTAAACGCGAAGCGTTTACCTCTGTTCACCCTTCGCAGTAGTCTGTTATGGAGAACGGGCGCTCTTTGCGTTTTAAAATCTCCTTTTTCACCCGTCCCGACCTTTGGGCCTGAATCAATAATCCGTTTCCAAAAGAGGGGGAGGCTGATGTAAAGGTGGAGCAAGTGGCTTTAGCATTCGCTCAATTTGGACAGCATATTAAATGAAAAGAATGGGTCGGTTTTTGAAATGAAGTAAAAATGCTCATAATTGAATCAAAATTATCACCATATATCTATATTACCCATCTCCTGACTGTTCCCCCCATTTCTAATTCCCCTATTATATATTTTCACATCTTTACCCCATAGACGAAATACCTCTATAACGAACAGAAAGGGGAACATCAATTTGAAAAAATTAGTACTCTACACCGTCATACTTTCAATTTTTATGTACTTTTTCCTGGTGGGAGGCAATTTGTTCGGTACTCATCAGGACATCTTTTCGATTATTGAACATGCATGCACCCATATGCAAGGCGGCCCGTATGAACACATTAGGGCTCAGGGTGAAGGCATGGGGCCAGGCGCGAACAATCCGCACACCCGGTATGAGATCGAGCTCATTGCTGTTGAAGAGGATAATAAATGGGGCGGAAATGTCCATTTTAGTGCATCAGGGCATAATGACTACCTTATTACACTGGACTCTGAGATACCTTTAACACTGAAACAAAACGGAGCTATCGTAGAACCAAACGTGGTGTTCTCTTCGGAGGAGATTACAAGTAAAAGCAACTGTCCGCTTATCAAAAAAGCCTACCTTTTTACTCTCGAAATAGGCAAAACACTACTGGATTTTGGCCCCGGCACACTTAGTTCTGTTCAAATGATAATCGAGAAGGCCCATGGCGACCAGCCACATAATCACTAATGATGCAAAAACGATTGGAATTGTGAGGGTAGGATACAAAAAAGGCTCCCCGGGGTTACCAGGAAGCCTTTTTTAGATGGCGGAGGACGAGGGACTCGAACCCCCAAGACCGCAAGGTCGGCGGTTTTCAAGACCGCTGGATTACCAATTATCCTAGTCCTCCGTAAGCCAAAAATTTCAAGAATTCCTAAAATAGTATATAGCAACACTGATTGCAATTTTTTAATAGAGTATAAATGATCAAAACCGCTCAATTAAGCGGAACCAATTCTCCTCCGAGCGGCAACGACTCCCGAGAACAGAGCAAAGGAATCTGTAGCCGGCGCCCACTCTTTTGTGTTTCCCCCATGAAATGTAGAGAAGAAAATGCCACCAATTTTCCCGGCTTCATTATCCACAGTTCGATAAACCAGATCCTGAAGCTCCAGTGCTTTAAGGCCATCGACCCATACCTTTAACTGGCCATTTTCGCACCCTGAGTCATTGACCTTCACATACTGCTCTACACAATGCCACCGGGCAGTTTTAAAAGAGGTGTTGAGATCGATATCAAAGCCCCACTGACGGTTAGTGTATTTGCCGGGAGGAAGGTAAGCATACACCACTGCGTTTCCATTCCTGCGCCACATCAGCCTCATGCTCCATCCATTGGTTCCATCTGGCAGATCACCCCCAGCCCGTTTCCAGGATTGCCCTGCCCCAATCAGCCCGGGAAGCTTACCGCCCAGACAAAAATCGAAGCCCTTTTCAAAACAAAGGTAATATCGCAGATAAAGTGAATCAAAGGTGGTCTGTTTGATGGTGGGGATATTTCGAAAAGAAACCGGAAATTCGACTCCGCTCTCAAGTGGACCTACCCCCCCCCTGGGATAACTTACGCGCAGACACTTACCTGTGGCTCCTGGTGGCAAAACAGAAACAGCTTCAGCACCCTGAGCTCTCTTCATCCACTCTATACCCCACTTGTTTTTGAGGGCAGAGGGATTATCGTCAAACGGGTTGCGGCCGTTTTTAAAGCCGTTTAAGCTAAACACCTCTTCTGAGCTTTTACTGGCAGCCCCACCAATCCCAGGCTCAAGACTCACAGGTTCATTACTGAATTCCATAAGATTATTTCCACTTATATTGAGCGGGGTTCCACAGTTTCCCCCTAAATACATTCTTGAATCATCAAAAATATAAATGAACCGTGTACCTGAGTAATTAGTAAGGACTTCAACTGAAGATACAGGTCAGATAATTGTTATTTATGATTGGGTTGGGTTGGGGATTGATGTTTCGGTTTAAAAGAAGCTATGAGCGTTGAACTGTGCCAGTTACATTAGAAGAGCGAAAAAGGATTTTTATGGGGCTAAAGGCGATAGATTGGGTCACCCCCGGGCGTCAATGGTGAAAGCGTGAAAAGATCCGTTTGGGGGGACCCTTGAGCTATAATCTCGGGAGGAGGGGGGATTTTGAATAAGTCCTTTGTTTCTTCCATTAAGATGATACAGCGCTCCAAAACCCAGGCCATCCACTCCACCCCTCAAGCAAGCTCTGAACAGGGCGGTTTCTGTTAAAAGCCTTGGGCAATCGCCCCGGGAAAACAACACGGTAGACCAATGAGCCCTGAAGGGACGACCTCTATGAAAATGTGGGGTTTGGAATTTGGAATGCAGATTTTTTGGGGCTAAAGGCCTCATTTATAGTCAGAGAGGGTTGGCATCAAAGAATCTTACGCTCTTAGAGTCGCTTGTATGAAGTTCCAAACAACATCTCCTGAATATATCCCCGCAGAACCCCGCATAGAAGAGCCCATCTGAAGGTTATAATCATCACATTTGCTGTTTAAAGGTATGAAAATGGAGTACGATGGATGCAAAAGTGCAGCGATCAGGTCTGTTTTATGGTGGCGCACCATACAGATCAGGTATAAACCATATGCTTTAATGGTGGGATCATACTGTACTACGGATGCAGACGCAATGTTTCGTCTGGTAACTCTAATAGCACCCAATTGCTAATTTCTCCGGCGTGGTATGAGAACAGGCTTATACCGGTTTGGCTTTATACCAGTTTTCTGGGTACGGTGTACTGTTTTCATCATACAACGTGGTGTTCTCAGTAAGCACTACCAAGAATTTTCAGGTGGCAATGGGCTGTTCGCAACTACCAAAGTGTGGCATGTAGAGTGCAATAGTGCTGTTTTTGTGTTGAAATACCCCTGTTTTCCTTTCAATGGCACACTATAAACAGGGAAACTATGACACCATTCACCCCATTCTTACACTACCAACAGAAGAGTTGTGGCTTAAAACAGGCGTAGATGAACCATAGTACCGTTATTTTGGGAAGAGGACCGTAAATTTTGGCGTATTGAGTCGGATTTTGGTGATTTTAGGCAATAGCAGGCTGGTTTCGCCCAACTTTGGGAGGCGAAAAAGGGTAAAAAGTGGTAAGACAGGCTTGTCGCTTAGGCAGATTGGTTCGGTTCAGGGGCTCGTTTTATCCCTAAAACAACTCTCCTTTTTGTGCTTCTGCGA
>JARUKZ010000039.1 GCA_029688955.1 Chitinispirillales bacterium ANBcel5
ACTAAACAGTATAACACTAAACAGTATAACACTAAACAGTATAACACTAAACAGTATAAGTGATATTTCCAACAAAACAGCTCAAATATGGTACAGAAATTGAAATAAACTACATTTATAACCCCAAATAGTCGTAAGGAGTACTATGGATGCTTCAGTAATTATAATCGGTGCCGGTATGGCAGGCTTAGGGTGTGCAGAGAGGCTTATGGGTTCTTCAAAAAGTGTTATTGTACTTGAAGCTTCATCCAGGGTGGGAGGCAGGGTGTATACCAATCGCTCCTCTTCTATGCCTATTGACCTTGGAGCACAGTGGATCCATGGGGATCAGGGGAATCCGATCACTGCTTTGGCAAAAAAATTCGGAATAGAAAGTTTGCCTTTTATACATGATACCCTCTACTACCCACTTTCAGGGCAAGAACCATTACACCTAAACAATGACACCATCGAGGAGGAGTTCGGTTCCTGTCTTCAGAAAGCTTCACTTTTTGCAAGCAATGCTTCTCACGATTTATCTCTTAAGGATGCCATGGCTAAGGTTTCACCAAATTTTAAAAATGACACCGAAAAAGGCATTTGGGATGCACAAATTATAAGAACTGGATTGATAAATGCCGGTGATCCGTGGAGTATTTCTGCCCGACATATACAAAAAGGTAAATCTTTTGAGGGAAGTGATAGATGGTTTCCGGACGGTTATGATCAAATTTCTCAAAAACTTGCACGTGGGATTGATATCAGACTTAATCATTCTGTTTTTAGCATTACAAAAATAGAAAATGGTGTAATGGTAGATACTAATCAGGGGATGTTCACAGCACAGAAAGTGGTAATAACAGTACCACTTGGCATACTTAAAGGGAGAGTAATAGAGTTTAATCCCTCACTTCCTTCCTCAAAGCTTAAAGCAATACAAATGCTTGAAATGGGTGTACTTAATAAGACTGTTATGGTTTTTGAAGATAGATTTTGGCCTCGAACCGGTCATCTTATGCCTCCACAGAGCGACTCTCTTTTGCACAAATCATTTTCATGTATGGAATCGTATCACAAACCATTTCTTATCGGTTGGAGCGTAGGAGAGAAAGCACTTGAACTTGAAAAGTTATCTGATGTTATCTGTTCAGAAAGAGCATTGTCTACAATCAGGCAGATGGTGGGAGATACCGGGGAAAACCCCATTGTTTTTGAAGCGAGCCGGTGGGCTGCTGATCTTTATACATATGGATCATATTCATTTGTACCAGTGAATGCAAGCTTTGATGAATATGACGTACTTTCTCAACCTTTTGAATCATTACATTTTGCAGGTGAAGCTACAAATTCCGATTATCCTGGAACGGTACACGGTGCATACCTGTCGGGTGTAAGAGAAGCAGAGAGAATCGCTGAAAGCTAATACCTTCCTGAATTGAGGGTGGATAGCTCATGGGGCATTGAATCAGAAGTAGAAACCACCAGTCCAGGGTAAGGTTTATAAAAAAAGGTTGAGACATTGTCTGCAATGCCTCAACCAAAAACATAAACTCATAATCTAAACTATAATAAGTTACAATGTTTCATAGTAGCTGTAGCTTTCTAAAAGATCAGAGAAGTTTTCGAAGAAATTTTGCAGCTCTTGGATGTTTTCGGGATCATTAATGAACTCAAAGATCTCTTCAAATTCTCCTGAATCTTCCAGACCATCTAATAGATTAAGTAGCTCTTCAAAGTCTTCCGATTCTTCCAGGTCATCTAATAGATTAAGTAGCTCTTCAAAGTCTTCCGATCCTTCCAGACTATCAAAGAGATTAAGTAGTTCTTCAAAGTCTTCTGAATCTTCCAGACCGTCTAAGAGATTAAGTAGTTCTTCAAAGTCTTCTGAATCTTCCAGGCCATCTAATAGATTAAGTAGTTCTTCAAAGTCTTCTGAATCTTCCAGACCGTCTAAGAGATTAAGTAGTTCTTCAAAGTCTTCTGAATCTTCCAGGCCATCTAATAGATTAAGTAGTTCTTCAAAGTCTTCTGAATCTTCCAGACCGTCTAATAGATTAAGTAGTTCTTCAAAGTCTTCTGAATCTTCCAGGCCATCTGATAGATTAAGTAGTTCTTCAAAGTCTTCTGAATCTTCCAAACCGTCTAACAGTTCAAGTAGCTCTTCAATACCCAAACTATCTGGAAATACTAAATAATCGTCTAAATCTTCAGCATCTTCGACATCATTTAAGTCGGTATGAGTGTCGTTTTCTTCAATTGTAGTTTTTTCATCGTTACTGTTATCAACAGGATTACTACAACTTATGCTCAACAAGATTGCTAAGGAGATTAGCAGCATCCATGTGAATTTTACCATTATTGCCTCCGTGAGAAATCGGGTGATTAACAATACTATAGAATTAAAATATATTGTGAAAACGGAGAAAGGTAGCCATTCTGAAGTGTGCAGAACTAAATGTCTGTAACAGGTTGAAATAATAGAGGTAATAGTATGTGGTAGAGATTTGTTTTATCTCTCTACCACACCGCAGAAAAAGGCTGTTATAGAAATCAATTTAAACTATCAACCTTTTGATTATACATTTCCAAAAATTCTATTAGCAGAGCCAAAAGCTCAGGGTTTCGTGAGGACAGGTACTCTGAATGTACAGTAGCTAATTGTTCTATAATTATTATTTCACGATAATAATTTGATGAAAATATTACTAATCCTTGTTGAGTGGTAACTTGAGTGAGTTCATAGGATAAATCGTTTACTATAGCTTCTATTTTATCAATCTGTGAATCTTCTAATTCTAAATTACCTTCAATCATTGAGTTTGTAACAGTTGTAAAAAGTTCTCCTACTTCATCATACTCTTTATCTCTATCATCAATCTCATTAAAGTCATCGTAACCTTCTATGAACTCGATAAAAGTATCTAAATCATCAAACTCATTTAAAAGTTCAATTAACTGATACAGATCTTCTGAGTCTTCATGATTCATCAAATAGGTCCTTAACTCATCTATATCTTCAAAACTGATTATAAATTCTTTAAATTCATCAAAGTCACCAGAGTCGAAATCCTCTGTATCTTCGTATAAATAGCATACATGCTCAGGCCAGTTAGAAGGAGGAATCGCACCATCATAACCTTTCAAGACGGTATGGTTTATACTCTCGAACTCACCAAATTCAGCTATACCAGTAATCTCAATAGAAAGTATCAGATCATTATCATCAAAGTAGATCTCTCCCTGAAAATGGCTAATATCAACCTGATCGTTAGTGAAGTATTGTTCATTTTGATCAAGATCAAAGATAATTTTATCGTTTTCTAGAGAGTATCTAAAAGATATTTGCTCGAAGCACTGGTGAGAATTGTGAGGGTAATAGGAATAAAGGACAATCTGGTTGTCACCTATAGCCATATACCTGTTTTCGAGGGTTGCTGTATCAGATATCGTTTGATAATCTGTTACAACTGTTTCGATCTGCCGCAATCCTTCCCAATTACCAATAAAGGAGCTTTGACCATTCTCCGTAGTATTACTGTCTGCAGGGTTATTACAATTTAAGCTTAACACTGCTATTAGACTTAACAAAAGTGTCCAGATAAATTTAACCATAGTAACCTCCTGTAAAATATAAGTAAGTATAATACCTGCTCTTTTAAAAGTTACTAACCAAAAGTTCATTATTTATATTGGTGACCCCGCGGGTATGGGTAACTATTTCGTTGATGGAAGAGTATACCTCCTGATTGCTGACCTCACCAAACAGGGTAACTGTACCGTTATCCACTTTGATATCGATATGTGATGAATCCAGTTTTTCGGTTCGCTCTATTGCCTGACGAATCTCTCGTGCTATAGTTTCATCTTTGAGCGAATGTGAGGGCACCACATCCAGTTTGTTATGAACCCTTTTTACTCCCGTAATATTAAAAGCAAGCTCTTCAGCTCTCAGTTTTTTCCAAAACGTATCTACATCACCAGTAAGTGTTACTTCATTTCCTCTCGCAACAACGTCAACCATTTTTGGATCCAAATGGGGATACAGATCTATGGTCCTCTTAATAATTTTTGCTAATTTCTGATCGTCAGAGCTTCCAGATATAGTATCCCCCACTACTTCAATTACATTGTCCACCGCTGCAATTCCCGGGATACTCATTGCATCTTCCCCAGCAGCCTGTCGGGCCATATAGGACGTGACAGTGCCACTTAAATGAGCCGTATTGTTTCGAACTTTAACATTTATATCGAAGCCATCCAGCCGACTGTCCCAGGTCAGGTGGTCTTTAACGATACGTTCAAGTTCCGGCGAGGAGCGAGTCATAAAAAAGTCCTTTGTTTGTTGGTTGTGTTGAATTTCTAGAAGGGGCAAGAATGATGCCGGAAGTGGGGGAGGAAAGGGAATAGGAGACGGAGAAGAAGAGGGGAAGAAATGGGCCACGAAAGACACGAAATAGGACGAAAATGGAGATTGAAATGGAGATTGAAATGGAGAGGGAAATGGAGAGGGAAATGGACGGTCAAATTACTGAGATCGGACATGGACAAAAATCAATCTATTTACATGACCTGTGTAGGATATATTTTTAATCGACACCATTTTTTCTCATCACGTTTGAGTTTTTGAGTCCAAAGAGTAGTGAATGTTTTTATTTTAACTTTCGCTTTTAGGTGCCGTAAAAACAAACGTTAGGAAAAAAGATGAAAGACTTAATTTATAAACAAGAGTGTTATCAGATACAGGGAGCTGTATTTGAAGTTTATAAAGAGATGGGAAATGGATTTCTGGAAGCGGTATACCAGGAATGTCTGGAAAGAGAGTTAGATTCAAGAGATATGCCGTATATTTCTAAGAAATCGATCCCTTTGCACTATAAGAGGAATAAACTGCTAAAGACGTATAGACCAGATTTGATTTGTTACGGTAAAATTATCGTAGAGATAAAGAGTGTCTCAGTTATCTCCAAAGAACATCAGGCCCAGGTATTAAACTACCTGAAATCCACCAGATTGAAACTGGGTCTTATTATGAATTTCGGTGCATATCCAAAAGTTGAAATAAAAAGATTGTTAATATAACGCCTTTCAATTTTCACTAACCCCACTTTCACTTATCCTATATCCTCTTGACAATTCTTTCCATTTCGTTCTAATTCTCCGTTATTTACGCACTTTTCGTGTTTCCCCCTCTTCTCCAATCACCTCCTTCACTCCAAAAGATCCGAAACAACCACTCCTTCAACAACCACTTCATCGATAGACATCTCGCTGTTTTCAGTACTGAGAAAAGAAAACCCTTTAACCTCATGTGAAGCTTCCTGCCAGGTAACCCCATTTTCATGATTAGGAAATAGTTCTGCCACACTAACAGTGAAATCACTCCACTCCTGGTTAAGCTCAATGGTAGTTTCGTGAGTATAGGGAATAGTAGCTGTTTCGCCACTTTTAGTGATAAACTGAACTGTTATGATTCCCGATCCTTTGGCTCTGAAAGATAATCCGGTCATATCTGAAAGGTTATGATACATAGAGGAATTTTCTATCCCCAGATCAACCCCAAAAAGTGCAAATCTCTCAAAATAGTCCTGATTTATAGAAAATTCTACATCCAGTATATACCCATCCTCCCCAGCTCGATCGGTGGGTACAAAGGCCGTAGCAAAATTGTCGTAAATGCTCTCGGGTAAAACCATGCTGCCCTGGTCATCACTAACTACATACCAATAGGAGTTTCCAAGGATTCCGTGTAGAAAAGAGGTTGGGCTTTGATCATTGAAATTATCCACCAGAATTGAGTTTGATCTGCTTTCTATTGTAACAGTTGTAATGTATGGATCAGTTTGAACCGGAGGGGCCACAGTGTAGGAGCGTTGAATTGGTGACCCAAACTCTACTACTGGTGTAAACTGGCTATGTGGCAAAGCCGGAAAGCTAAAATGGTTATGTTCATCTATGTGGGAAGAAAAATCGGTACCAAACAGATAGAGCGAACCGGGATTTTCTGTATCTATGCTTATCTCACCACTAAGCTCAAGGCCCTCCTGGAGTGTTATATGGTTACGATCGCTATTGAGTTCATAGACTTGTTGGGCATTAGTTACGAAATGAACTGAGTTGGTGCATATGATCTGAAGATTAAAGTGGCTTAGATCGATAGAGTCTATGTTGAAAAAACCAGAATTATCGGTATGGGCTCTGTGGATGACAACTGAATTCCCCTCCTTTTTACGGCGCAACCAGTTTTTGTTGTCAATGATTTTGACTGTGGCATTTTTTGCGACTGATCCATCGGGCATAGAAACTTTTGCGCTTATGCCGTTTGTGGTTTCTGAAGCGGTGCCTGCAACGTTTGATGTACAATTGAAGGCTCCAAGCAGCAGCACTGAGGTAATGAGGGAATAGATAATGGCTTTCATAATGATTTTCCGCTTCCCTTTATTTTGGTAAGAGGTATTAGCTGTATATTGAGTTGGTAAACACTGTTGCTGGGTTCTGATTTATCTATTATGCTTAATATGCTCTGTCGACACTCATGGATAACTTTGGATAGTTTATGTATATCTTCGTTATTTATGCTCATGGTTATGGTTGAGACATCCCGGTGCTCTTTTTTGTGTTGATTGAGTGCCTGTGCCCCTAAGCTAATCACCTCTTTTTGAAAGTTAGTGATCGCTGCTGAGTGCCAGGTTTCACCCGTTGTAACGATTTTTTCGGTTACCTTGTATGCTCCGTCTTCATTTTTTTCTATCAATTCAAGATTCTCGAGCAGCTCAACTGCACTCTTTGCTTCTCTTGCAGTTATAGGGGGGCTTAGTTTTTCGCCAAGTGCTTCGTAATCATCGGTAAAATAATAAAAGTCCAGAAGGGCGCGCACTGCAGAGTAGTACCATTTTCTGTAGTATTCGTACTGGTATTCTTCTATTCTGTGGGAGGTAATCTTTTTTATAGAAAAGAGTTTTTCAAGATAGATGGCCTGATCCTGAGCGTTTTTTGCCCGTCCCAGAAGCACCATAATCTCAAAATACTCAGCCCTTTTGCCTCTGAGTTTGCACAGTTTTATAAATCCGGGAATGAATCTGGTCGCCAGGTGGCGCTCTTTGTGCAAAATCTTTGCAAGATTGCCAGGATCGATACCGATTCTCTGTTTCACATACCTGAAAGAGAAGATTGGAGATTTAATCTTCTGTTCTTTAAAAAAGTCCTTTAAGTAATCTTTGTAATTGGTATAGTTGTAGATTTCGGGCATGAGCACCTTCTTTTTTTCTTCAAAAGAGCATACAACGTAGTCCCTCAGTGGGGTGTTGTGCTAAATTGCGCATATTTAAAGGGGTTAACCGGCAAATGCAGTTAAAGGATTAGGTATGCCGGTTGAGCCCTTGGCTTTTATTTATATAGTATACCCCATGAGTAGGCTGTTGTCAAATATACTTTCTGTTTAAGTGATTAAGTTGGACGAATAATAAGGTCGTTCTGTTTTCAAAATCAACACTTTAGCACAAAAAGGGACAGGTGAGATCTTTAGTGGAATACAATTTGCGATTCTGTAGGGAGAGGGTAAATGTGGCTACTAGTTAGGGAAGATAAAACCTGCAGGGCAGTTTCTGCAGAAATGTGAAAATCTGGTTTTCAGGAGGTATAAATGAGACAGCAAAAAGCGCAATTGACTCATAAATCAACCTATTCAATCGTTGTCATATTCTCGGTGTTCTTTTTGGCTATTTCTGTTGCATCCTTTGGTGCTGCACAAGCTCAAAGTGTCGTCGATGAGGATGTTACAGATGAAGAATTACTGAAATTCATTGAAATAAACCGGCAGTTTGAAGTGCTTCAGGAAGAGGCTGAAGAGCAGATGAAGGGTGTTATAAGAGAGCATGGGCTTACTCCCGAGAGGTACAATGAGATCGTTATAATGGAAAACAATCCCGAGATTGATTCTGATGCCAGTAATGAGGAACTTGAGAAAGCCAGAGCGATTTCAGATCAGATCATTCGAATCCAGGAGAGGATGCAGGGAAAAGCTATCACCATTATCGAGCAGGAAGGGCTGACACCTGAGCGATTTCAGGAAATTGGCACTCTGCTTCAAATCTCCCCTGAACTGCAGCAGCGTTTTAACGACCTACTGCAGCAGGGATACTAAGTCCCCTTCTTTGGGGGCAGAGGCCTTTGGCAAGTCTTTGCCCCTAATGACGCATAAACAAAAAAAAATCCCCCTCTCAATTAAAAAGTGGATAATCAAAAGATTATAAAAACGTATTTTATATCTTCTGTTTTTAATTTAAATTATCAGCTCTGTTCTATCTTTTAAGATCCTCAGTGTTTCTGCTCCTGGATAGCTCATAATCTTTTGATGCTAACAGGTTTAGGCTTTAGGAGCAACGAAAGAGAATTGTAATGAATGAAAAATGTCTTTACCTGATCGATGGCCATGCACTTGTGTATCGTTCCTATTATGCTTTTATCAGAAACCCACTTACCAACTCACGGGGGCAGCCCACGGGGGCTCTGTATGGGTTTGCCAATTATCTTATACGTCTGATAGAGAACTATTCCTGTCCCTATATGGCCGTGGTCATGGACAGTAGCGCCCCTACTTTTCGTCATGACCTTTATGAAGAGTATAAGGCTAACCGCGAAGCGATGCCCGATGATCTTAAAGCCCAAATGCCGGTGATTTCAGAGCTTATAGCTGCACTTAATCTGCCTCTGGTAAAAAAGGAGGGGCTTGAGGCTGATGATCTTATCGCCATTCTTACTAATCATGCGGTAGCTGAAGGGTTTGAGGTATTTTTGGTCACCAAGGATAAGGATCTGATGCAGCTTGTGGGGCCTCAGGTTAAGATGCTTGCACCTGAGGGAACGGGGGTTTTTACTGAGTACGGGCCTCAGGAGGTATTCTCAAAAATGGGACTTGAGCCTGCCAGAATTGTGGATTATCTGGCGTTAATAGGGGATGCTTCGGATAATATTCCGGGAGTTCCGGGGGTTGGGCCAAAGACTGCTCTGAAGATCTTAGAAAAAGTGAAATCGGTCGATGATATACTGCAGGATCCTTCTGTGCTTGAGAAACCAAAGTTGATCGAAAAATTCACCGAACACAGGGAGCGACTTAAGATCTCAAAAATCTTAGCCACCCTTAAAACGGATGTGGAAATTGAGTTTAAGCCCGAACATCTTAAACGGGCAGAGGTGAATAAAAACAGGTGCGTCTCTCTTTTTAGAGATAATGATTTTACATCACTGGTGAAAAATCCTCTGTTTGGGGGCACCGAAAAGCTTAAACCTGAGCTAAAGATAGTGAAATCGCTTGAAGAGCTTGAAACCATTAAAAGCAAAATAGTGCAAAACGGGTATTTGGCTATTGATACGCAGACCACAGGACTTTTGCCCAGGGCCGCAAAACTGGTGGGGATAAGTCTGGCCCTGGACCCTGAGCAGGCCTACTATATCCCTGTTGGTCACAGTGAGGGCGGCAATGTTGATTTAGTGGCGGCACTGGAGAGTTTAAAAGAGATTATCGAATCAGCTGCTATAGGGAAAATAGGGCAGAATTTAAAGTATGATTATCAGATATTTAGAAATTATGGTCTTACCCTTAAGGGAATTCACTTTGACTCAATGATTGCCGCGTATCTGATTGAGCCCGGAAAGCGCAATTACGACCTTGGGATGATCTCTCCGCAGTGGCTTGATCTTGAAGTTACGCCCATTGAAAAGGTGCTTGGAAACGGTAAGAATGCTCTGAGTGCTGATTTCGTCTCTGTTGAACAGCTTGCGCCTTATGCTGCTGAGGTGGTTTGTCTTCCGCTTCTTGTAAAGGAGGAACTTGAGCCTTTGCTTGAAGAGCGCAACTGCAGGGGGCTATTCAGAGATGTTGAGTTGCCACTGAGTGACGTGCTGGCAGAGATGGAGTGGAGAGGTATACAGATTGATACATCACTTCTTTCGACATTGTCTAAACAATACTGTGAAAACCTGGATAGTATTTCTCAGGAGATCTTTAACATTGCAGGGGAGTCATTTAATCTTAATTCTCCCAAGCAGGTTGGTGAAGTATTGTTTGGAAAGCTTGGAATCAAAGGTGGTAAAAAGACTAAAGGCGGGGCTCAGTCTACAGGAGTAGAGGTGCTTGAGAGGCTTTCGGAAGAATATCCGGTAGTCCAGATGATACTTGATCACAGAGAAAAACAAAAACTTCTATCTACCTATATTGATGCACTGCCTTCACAGGTATACAGTGAAAGTGGACGGGTTCATTCCTCTTTTAATCAGGCTGTAACTGCCACAGGACGCCTTTCCAGTACCAATCCTAATTTACAAAATATACCAATCCGTACTGAAAACGGCCGTAAGATAAGAGAAGCATTTGTAGCAGGGGAGGGGAGTATGCTTGTGGCTGCTGACTACTCTCAAATTGAGCTTCGTATCCTCGCTCACCTCTCTGAAGATCCTATGCTTATTGAGGCATTTGAAAACGATGAAGATATACACACTCTCACCGCTTCCGTTATATTTACCTCTCACCCCCAACTGGTTACTCCTGAGATGCGCAGAGTGGCTAAAACTATAAACTTTGGTCTGATGTATGGGATGGGGCCCATAAATCTGTCACGGCAGTTAAAGATTAGTTTCGGTGAAGCGAAAAAGTTCATTGAGACATACTTCACTCAGTTTCCAACTATTCGCAGCTTTATGGATTGTACCATAGAAAATGCAAGATCACTGGGGTATACCGAGACCCTGTTTGGCAGACGTCGTTACCTGCCTGAAATCAATGCATCAAACAAAAATATAAAAGTCGCTGCTGAGAGAACTGCAATTAATACGCCCGTTCAGGGTACTGCTGCAGACATTATTAAAATGGCGATGGTAAATATTCATAAAAATTTAAACTCCTGGTCCGGGGCACATATGCTGCTTCAGGTACATGATGAGCTGGTGTTTGAGGTTCCCCGGGAAAAGACTGAAGAATTTGCCGCGTGGGTTACTGCACAGATGAGTGATGCCTTTAAGCTGAAAGTGCCACTTAAGGTTGAAGCCGGGTTTGGTACTCACTGGGGAAAAGCCCATTAAATTGTATAAACAAAAGTTACATTTACCAAAGAGAAGGTTATGAGTAAAGCATCTATAGTGGTCACTGTACCAAGAGGTCTGTGTAGGTTTCTTAGAGAGGAAGTTGAACAGTTGGGCTATCCTGTTCGTTCCCTTTCTTCAACAACCCTTGAAACAGAGGGGAACAAGGTTGATGCAATGCGTCTAAATCTGCACCTGAGGACAGCACACCACGTACTCTATGAGGTAGCGAAGTTTAAAGCACGAAATGCTGATGAACTGTATAAAAGTCTCCTAACTATACCATGGGAACTTATGATACCTGCAGACGGTTACCTAAGTGTTGTTTCCAATGTTGTAAATACAACGATCAGAGATACCAGATTCGCAAATTTAAGATGTAAAGATGCAATTGTAGACAGGATTTTTCAGAGAAAGGGCAGGCGTCCCGATTCCGGATCAGACAGAACCCGTGCGGTGGTAAGCCTTTTTTGGAGAGATGATCGCTGCAGAGTATATCTTGATACAAGTGGTGAACCGCTCTCAAGGCGTGGGTATCGTAAAATTCCTCTCTCTGCGCCGATGCAGGAAACCCTTGCTGCGGGTGTAATTAAAGCAAGTGGGTGGAACTATAATGAGCACTTTGTTAATCCCATGTGCGGAAGCGCAACAATTGCCATTGAAGCAGCGCTGGCAGCCTCTGAGCGTGCACCCGGGCTAACAAGGGTAAACTTTGGGTTCTTACATCTGCTTGGATTCGACAGATACGAGTGGCAAAAGTTACGGAAACAGGCTGGACTTTCTGTAAAAAAGAGATTATCTGAACCAATTATCGCAACCGATGTCTCTGAGAAAGCCATTGAAGCAGCTCAAAAGAATGCTCAAACTGCAGGGGTTAGTAATCTTATCCGCTTTTATCAACGTGATTTCTCTGAAACCATTATACCTCCAGAGCCTGGTGTAATTGTGGTTAATCCTGAATATGGAATAAGGATGGGTAAAGAAGATGAACTCATTACAACATACAGGGACATAGGCTCCTTTTTTAAACACAAATGCCAGGGTTACAGAGGATATATTTTCACTGCAAATACTACTTTAGCAGGAAAAGTGGGGCTTAAGGCAAAACGCCATTATCCTTTTTTCAATGGTAAAATTGAATGCAGACTTTACGAATATGAGTTATACAGAGGAACCAGGGTAAAAAACTAATAAAAAATTATAGGTTCTTCTTCTTAAAGGGTGAGCTGGCAGACGGTAAAAAAAATATTGCTGCTGGCTTCCTTAGAGACACCAATCTATTTAGAGTGTTGGTACTATAGTAAATAGCTGGTTCAACTTCATACCGGTCTCAGAGGATACGGCTTAAATTCTCTGAGGCAATTGTGTCGCTCTTTTACCAATCCTTTTTAGGGTTTATCAGGAGAGACAAAATCTCCGCTCACCCAGCCTACTGCTCCGGTTGCTACTCTGTACCAGTTGTTTTCTGATTTTTCAAGAACTCTAAGCACTGTTCCCCGAGGCAGAGAGTCTGCAGCTCTGGGAGCATCGGCGTAGTGATCTGTACGAATATTGAGTCGGCTTGCAGTAACATACAAAGTGTCTGGTTCGGCATCATTGTTTTCTTCACCACTCTCATCGTCTCTTCCTGAGCCTAGTAAGTGATCACGAATTTTATCCAAAGGAAATGCAGGGCCCGGATCGATTTTTCGTTTAGGGGAGATCTCTTCATGCCCAACGATGGTGTCGATGGAATAGTGGTCTGAAAGTAAACGGCAGAGCTGCTCAACGAGCTCTATTTGAACTTCACTGAAACGATGCCAGTATTGAGCTATATTGTTGTTTCTGTGTACTGCATGAATCACCTCTGATTTTGGATATTCTTTTCCAAACCAGGATGTGTAGGAATCATCATTTTTATTAAGTAAACCTGCGTTGTCGATTTCTATACCTATGGAATAGCGATTGAGGCCTGTTCGGCCGTTCCAGCTGCTTTTACCTGCATGCCAGGTGACTACGTTGAAGGGTGCAAGTTGGTATAGTTCACCTCCACGGCCTATAACCAGGTGCGCAGAGGCTTTTACAGAGGGATTACACAGTGTTCTGACTGTGGAACTTGCGTCTCTTCCCGCACTGTAGTGTAAAACAATTGTATCTGGTAAATTTCCTGACATTTCATTACCAATATTGGGAGTTTGAATATACTCTACACTTTTGCCTTCCAGACGGTGATTTTTGATAATCATATGTTCTTTCTTTCCCTCTGTTTTAGGTTTTAGTATTCTTGTTGTAAGTTTACCAGGGTATTGCCTTTCTTGTTACTCCTTAACGATAGTGTCCAGTCTGTATCTCTTTGCTGCTTTAGACAGCTCAATGAGGTCGTCTGCTGTTTTTATTACCGCAAACATGTTGGGATCAACTGTCAGAACGACCGGTTTTTCTGCAAGTGGTAAGATATCGGTTGCTGCATAGCCGATTTTTGGGGATTTATCGAGTTCTGGTAGTACCTCTTTGGGCGGTGTGGCATAATCCGGAAGCTCATTGTTCTCAAGCAAAGAGCAGTTAAGGGCGTAGAAGCCTGTATTAAACGGCAGGTAATACTGGCCACTTTCATCTTTAAGAGAACGCATTTTTTCATTTCTTATATCCTGTTCTATGATACAGGTCTTTTTTTCAGTTTCGGTTTTAAGGGTCACATACGTTCCAAAGGGATCATTTGAAGGAAATTCTGTTCTGAGTATTCCTACTCCCAGGCAGTCATGCTCTTTTGCAGCTTTGGCCATCATGGGAAGAAGGTTCAGGTCATAGATAGCGGTCGCCTGAACGACAATAAGTTTAGAGCAATTTTTCTGGTTTAACCACTGCAGGGCACTGAGATCCATTGTGCCCGATTTTTGCTTGAGTTTCATAAGAGGTCCACCGGTTTCATCGGGTTGGGTAACGGGTTCCGGGAGGTCGTTTATGAGTGTAAAAGCAATTTTTTCATCGGAGGTAAAATGTAGTCTTTCATCCTGGGGGACTATAAGCACATCTTTGAGGCCAAAATTGTGATGTTTCTTTAGGACCTGTTTAATTACCCGTTCGGTTAGTGACCCTTCAGGGCCGGTGGTTATAATTACCGGGATCGAAATGTTGAGTTTTGAGCAAAAGTGGGCTACAACTTTAAGGTTTATGTGCAGTGAGCCATATTGGTCAAAAAAATCGTGAAGAGGATAGGTGGCTTTGGTGAAGTCATTAAGGGACTGGGGATCGACACCTTTTTTAAGGAGACTTAGTCGCAGCCGTTCTCCTTCTCCACCGGCGGTAAAGACCAGGCCATATCCTTTTAAAGATTCCGGGGAGCACTGTAGTTGTTCTCCTTTAATGAAACCGGGGAATTGAGAATGTGCATTTTGAAGAATGTTTTTTGCAACTTTACTATTTTTTAGCGCATTGCGGCGTTTCTGTAAGTCTTTTTCGAAGGAGTGTGGGGGATGTTTGCTATTCATCTTCTCCAACAGAATGCTGCGCTGGTGTTCATTTAGCTTTTCGAAATTGTGAACATGACTTTTAAGGTCTTCAATTGTCCATGATTTCATTGGTTTCACTCGCTTTATTATGGTTACGGGCAACAGGAGTTTTACACAAAATATAAATAGCACCACAGAGTAGCAAAAAACGTTGCATGTGAACAGGTTTGAACATACAATATTTAATCTATCTTAAGCAGGGGGAAAGGGCTATGAATCAACAGCGAGGTAAACTAAATGTTGAAGATAGTAAAGAAGCAGCGGGGCTGCGGGTAATACATCCTGTTCACAGTTCACAAAACTCTCAGACACCCTTTATGGTTGCTCTGAAGATAGCGCTGATGTCAGGTGGAGATCTTGAAATAGTAGATGTGAGGGCAGAGGAGGAGGCTTTTGAGCACATAAGTGTTCGTTCTGTTCTTGAACGTTGGGGGGTACTGCCAGCAGGTTCTCACCGTAGAAATGTAGAAGAGGTAGGGCTTCGGGTAAAGAAGGTGGTAAAAGAGGGAAACAAAAAAAAACAGATAAGACAGCGTCTGGATCGCCATAAGCATGATCTTATGGTTATAGGAACTGGTAGTAGCAGCTCTCTTTCACAATCACTTCCCCAAAATGTGGCAAGACATTTCAACCGCATTACACTTTTTGTCCCCTGCGATTCCCGCTGTTTTCTCAACGAACAGAGCGGCACGGTTTCGATTAACTCTGTGCTTTTGCCGATTAGTAACCAGCAGTACTATGATCTTGCTTCCGATGTTTTGCTGAGATTTTTTGAACTCTTTGAGGGAGTAAAACCGTGCGTAATTGGTATGCACTCGGGAAGAAATTTTCCATCCCTTAAGCTGCGTAAAGATGCTTCTATTAAATGGATTGAGACCGTGAGATCGGAGCCGGTTGAGGAGGCTATAAAAAACTCCTGTGAGTTATACAACTCAGATCTTATTGTTCTGGTTTCAAAGGGCAAAAACGGTTTGGTTAAGTCATTTACCGGAAGCACTACAGGGCAGGTATTAAAAAGTGCACCTTGTCCGGTTCTTTCCATCTCTGTTTAAAACGGTCGTTGATTAATAAAAAGCCGGGATCTGAATTCCCGGCTTCTAAAACTATGCACTCCTTTAGAGAAGTGTCAGTACATTTTGAGGAGTCATATTGGATTGGGCCAGCATAGCTGTGCCCGATTGGGTTAAAATCTGATTTCTGGTGAATTTTGCCGTTTCGTGAGCAAAATCAGTATCTCTAATAAGAGATTCGGCTGCGGCCTGATTTGTTTCACTGACCATAAGATTGTTTATAGCATGCTCCAGCCTGTTTACAATAGCACCAATTTCCGCTCTGCCACTGTTAACTTCATTAATTGCAGTATCCACATACCCTATCGCTGCCACGGCATTATCCTGAGAATCGATTTCAAAAGCACCGGCCATTTCAGCGCTCAGATCTGCCACAGTCATATTTTTAAGCTGTATGGTCATGGCATCTGTTGCAGCAGTATCTCCTGCATCAATCCATAAGGTACTTCCGTCTCCTGCACCAAATCGCTCGGCATCCCCGGAGATGAGTTTCATTCCATTGTAGTTGGTGACACCGGCGATTCGGTCGATTTCGCTTCTTAACTGTTTGAATTCTTCATTGGTGTAGCCACGTTCCACGTCTGTAAGTGTATCGTTTGATGACTGAACAGCAAGCTCTCTCATTCTCTGGAGAATCTCAGATATTTCATTCATTGCACCTTCTGCTATTTGCAGCAGCGATGTACCGTCCTGTGCATTTCTCTGTGCTTGTCTTGAGCCTCTGATTTGAGTTCTGAGGCGCTCTGAAATGGCCAAACCTGCAGCATCATCACTTGCCCGGTTGATTCTAAGCCCGGTGGAAAGTTTCTCCAGACTTTTTCCCATCTCACGGTTTGTCCTGTTTAAGGCACCGGTAGCCACCATCGAAGAGATGTTGTGGTTGATACGCATAAAAACCTCCCTGTTTATAGGTAATGATGACTAATCCATGTCATCATCTCCGATTAAAGACAAAGGATCATCTGATCCGTCCTTTTTTCCCAGGGAGGTATAAAGAAATTGCCGTTTCTCCTCCCCGGTTATAGCTTCTCCTATTTCATTTATCGGAAGGGTAAGGATTAACTTTAATTTTTTTTTCTGATAGTTTGGAAAAAAGCTTTCAGTAATGCACTGCACTCATCTTTTAGTATTCCGGAGGTAATTGCGGGGAAATAGTTATAGGAGCGCTCAATCTCCTGCTGGTAGAAAAAGGTATCAACTGCACCGGCTCTTGGGTCAGGGGCGGCATAAACTATGGAATCGATCCTTGAATGTACGATCGCTCCAAGACACATAAGGCAGGGTTCAAGGGTGACATAAAGGGTGCAGCCATTGAGTCTCCAGGATGAGAGGTTTTGGGTTGCGGCACTAATTGCAACAATCTCAGCATGAGCAGTTACATCCCTCAATCCTTCCACCCGGTTGTAGCCCTTACCCATGACTACGCCGTTTTTTTCGATAACAGCGCCAACAGGAACCTCTCCTTCATCGAGGGCATTTAAGGCTTCCTGGTAGGCCATTTGCATAAAATAGTATTGATTCATAATCGAAATAAGTATAATACTTGTGTTCCCTTAGTTCCAAATTGTAATTTTAAAAGATTCCGGTAATTGTTAAACCAATTGCCACAGCGAGTGAAAGCAATAAATTTATGTTTGAAGAATTATCCAACAGATTTGATTCGATATTCAACCGGCTCAAGGGCCGCGGTAAGCTAACCGAGGAAAACGTCTCCGAGGCGGTGCGTGATGTTAAACGTGCACTGCTTGAAGCTGATGTGAACTATAAGGTGGTGAAAAAGTTCAGTGCTTCGGTGATGGAGAAGGCTGTTGGTACAGAAGTGCTTAAAAGTATTACTCCGGGGCAGCAGTTTGTTAAACTGGTAAAAGATGAGCTTACAGCTCTTATGGGTGGAACAACCCGGGCAGTGAAGTTTCATACCAACAGGATGAATGTGGTGGTGCTTGCAGGGTTGCAGGGTTCGGGTAAAACGACCGCCTGCTCCAAATTAGCACTTCATTTCAGAAAACAGGGACACAGGCCTTTACTGGTTGCCTGTGATACCTACAGAGCTGCAGCGATAGATCAGCTTGAAACCCTTGGTAAGTCATTGGGAATTCCTGTTTTCTCTAACCGCCAGGAAAAGCCTGTTCAGATTGCTTCGGATGCCTTAAAGCATGCAAAGCGTGAGGATCACTCTTTAGTAATTATCGATACAGCCGGACGGCTTCATATAGATGAAGATATGATGTCTGAGCTTAAAAAGATCACCTCTTTAGCTAAGCCTGATGAAATTTTCTTTGTAGCAGATGCCATGACTGGTCAGGATGCGGTCAATGTTGCTGCTCAGTTTCATAAAGAGATAAGTTTTACCGGCACTATTCTTACTAAAATGGATGGTGATGCAAGAGGTGGAGCGGCGCTCTCTATTTTAGATGTAACGGGGGTACCGGTCCAGTTTGTAGGGATAAGTGAAAAACCTGATGGACTTGAGCAGTTTCATCCCGAGAGGATGGCTTCAAGAATCCTTGGGATGGGTGATATCGTCTCTTTGGTAGAAAAGGCTGAGATCAATCTTGATGTCGAAAAGAGTAAAAAGCTTGAAAAAAAGATTAGAAAAAATAATTTTACCCTTCAGGATTTTCTCGATCAGTTGCGTCAGATTAAAAAAATGGGCCCCTTAAATGAGCTTATGGCTATGATTCCGGGTATGGGAAATCAGCTCAAAGATGTGCCTGTGGATGATAAAGCACTGGTTAAAGTTGAGGCAATTATTTGCTCTATGACTCTCTATGAGAGGCAAAAACCTCTTGTACTTGATGCCAGCAGAAAAAGAAGAATCGCTGCTGGAAGCGGTACAACTGTTCAGGATGTTAATAAGCTGCTCAAGCAGTTTGACACCATGAAAACAATGATGAAAAGGATGAACAAAATTTCCGGTAAAAGAGGGCAAAATGCTGCTCTGAGGAATTTGTCACCATTTTGATTTAAATAAACATAAACTATAAATTTCAACTTAGTGCAAGGAGAGTATCTTGCCGGTAAAAATTCGTTTGGCCCGCGTGGGCAGGAAAAAGGTTGCAAAGTATCGTGTCGTTGCCGCTGATAGTCGTATGAGACGCGATGGACGGTTTTTGGAAACTATTGGATCATACGATCCAACAATTCATCCAAAGGCTTTTGAATTTAAAACTGAACGGGTTGCTTACTGGCTCAAGCAGGGTGCAGAGCCTTCCGAAACTGTTGCAAATCTTCTTAAACAGGATCGGTTTTACGAAAAAATGGAAGGACTTGAAAAAGGCCTTTCTCCCGATGAGCTTAATATTGAACGCAAACCTGAACGCAAGCGTAAAGCTAAGCCTCAGAAGGAAAAAAGCGATTCCTGAAGCATATAGCCTGAAAAAAGGAACCTATGTTGCAGGATGAATGTGTCATCATTGCCAAGGTCGGGCGGGCTGTAGGGCTAAAAGGGTACTGCATGGTTGAACCAACCGGTACTACCTTTTTTCATCTGGAGCCACCCTTTGAAGTATTCGTTGGTTGGAAGCAAAGCAGTGCCCGACCAATGGTGATCGAGGAGATAAGGGAACGACCCAAAGGCAAAATGTGCCGCTTTGAAGGCATTGAAGATCGTACAGCAGTTGAACAACTGACCAACAAATGGATCTATCTGAGTAGTAGTCAGTTACCGAAGCTTGAAGCTGGGGATTATTATCACTTCGAGCTGGAAGGACTTAACGTTGTCTCTGATTCTTCAGCAGAAACTGTTGGAAAGGTTCTTGAAGTCGTTAACCTTCCTTCAATGGATGCCCTTGAGGTTAGATTAGTTGATGGGTGCACAGTGCTTGTTCCTTATAACGAACAGGCGATACGTTCTGTTGATACCAACGCCTCACAAGTTGTGGTAAGGTGGGCTTTTATTGAAGAGCTTTTGTAGGGACCCAAAAAACAGTACGTTGGTTTCGATCTAATCAGTGCAAACAAAATGGAATTATTGAGATGTTCTTTGATATTTTGACGCTATTTCCGGCTATGTTTGAGGGAGTGTTTTGTGACAGCATCATTAAACGGGCTGTCGATAAGGGATTTATTTCCATAGATATCCATAATATTCGTGATTACTCCCATGATGAAAAACATCACACAGTGGATGATTATCCTTATGGTGGTGATGCCGGAATGCTTATGCGGCCAGAACCACTTGCAGATGCTATAAAAGATAGCAAAGAGCGACTTAAAGGGCACAACCCCACGGTAGTGTATATGAGTCCTGCAGGTGAGCCGCTTAATCAAAGTGTCGTCAATAGTTTTTTATCCGATAAGGCACTTATTCTTCTGTGTGGAAGGTATAAAGGTATCGATCAGCGTATTATAGATCACTACGTTGATAGAGAGATATCTATTGGTGATTATGTTCTCTCTGGAGGTGAAATTCCTGCAATGGTACTTCTGGACTCCATAACCAGGCTGATTCCGGGAGTATTGGGAAACAGAGAGAGTGCTGAGGCTGATTCATTCTACTCTGGAATGCTTAGCTATCCTCAGTACACCAGACCGGAGATATTTGAACAGATGAGTGTTCCGGATGTGTTGCTCAGTGGACATCATGCAAAAATCAAGCAATGGCAGGAAATGATGGCTCAAAAAATAACGCAGCATAGAAGGCCGGATCTTTTAAAAGAAAAAGAAAACAAACATAACAATTCGATATAAATCCAATTACGGAGGTGCCCGGTGCAGGACATTATCAAGGCTGTAGAGAAGAAACAGCTAACAGATCGAAATCTGGACTACAGTCCGGGGGATACAATCAATGTTTCCTTTAAAATCAGAGAAGGTGATAAGGAACGTCTTCAGCAGTTTCAGGGTGTGGTTATCCAGACCAACGGGACAGGAGTTGGTTCCACTGTGACAGTGAGGAAAGTATCATCTGCTGGTGTATATGTGGAAAAAGTATTTCCCGCCCACTCACCATTGATTGCAGATGTCAAGTTGGTGAAGCGGGGGCTTGTACGAAGAGCAAAACTCTATTACCTGCGGGGACGTACCGGAAAGGCTACTCGTATTAAAGAGAAAAAATAATCTTCTCAAAAACGGTTTAAAGGGTTATAATGAGGATGGGTCTTTTTAGATCCATCCTTTTTCATTTTAACAAGCGTCCCGATTTATGGCAGAAACTGGAAATCGTTTTACGCAAAATGTCCGGTATTTGAAAAAAGGCGATATTCTGTTTGAAGAAAACTCTGATGGACGTGAGCTGTATATAATTCAGCAGGGTAAAGTGGGGGTTTATAAAAATTCACCACACGGAAGAATTGAGCTTGCCACCATTGAAAAAAATGGGGTTGTGGGGGAGATGTCATTACTGGATGATCAACCTCGATCTGCAACGGTCATTGCAGGTGAAGATTCAAGTGTCGTTGTTATAAACAAGGCCATCTTTAATCAAACACTACAACAGATTCCTTCCTGGTTAAGCAGTATCATTAAAATTGTCATCAGCCGCCTGAGAGAAACTAACAGCAGAATTGGTGAATCTATGCTCCAGCATAAAGAGCATGGGTTTGTATCATTGTTACTACTGCTTTCAAAAGTAATTCAGAGTGATAAAAACGGGGCCTTGACACTTGATTACAAATATTTACTTACTGAGTCAAATCATGTAAGCCGCCTGAGTGCAAAAGAAGTAAATTTCTCGCTCAGCCAGCTTGAAAACAGAAAAATCATACGTATAGAGGAGCCTCAGGGAAAGGGGAAAATGATCGTTATCGATGATCCCCAGGTACTTAAGCTGTATTGTGAATATCTGGAACTGAAAAGGGATAA
Organism: Chitinispirillales bacterium ANBcel5; assembly: GCA_029688955.1. Taxonomy (NCBI): domain Bacteria; kingdom Pseudomonadati; phylum Fibrobacterota; class Chitinispirillia; order Chitinispirillales; family Chitinispirillaceae; genus Cellulosispirillum; species Cellulosispirillum alkaliphilum. The sequence goes on from JARUKZ010000039.1 coordinate 21,416, forward strand.
TAGAAATTTTTTAGAGGCTGATATTTCACAGGAATCGGTAGCTTTATTCAGTAATATTGCCTATCTGGCACAGAAATCAGGGATCGAAACAGAAAACGGTACCACTTTAAGCAAAGCGGTGTTAATAAATGATTTACGTGATGAAGGTTTGGAAAAAATCGAAGCGCATGAAAAAAACTTGCAGGAACTCGATAAAATAGGGCTTATAGAGACCCTTCCTGATGATCAGGACAGTATAATTCTATTTAAAAAAGAGAATCTTATCAGGATCAAAAAAATTAATGAATGGTTGCCTCAGTTTAAATTGGAGATGTAGGTGCAGAACTCTAAAAAAACGGGTGCAGCTAAGGGAGTACTTAATCGGGATGAACGTTTCTACAAACGTGGAACTCTCATATTCATTGAAGGTGAACGCTCAAGGGAGATGTTTGTTATACGCTCCGGTAAGGTACGGGTTATAAGGCAGGAAGGAGAACATGTTATTGAGCTTGCCACCCTTGGAGCGGGAAGTCTATTGGGTGAACTCTCTCTTTTGGATGATAAGCCAAGAAGCGCCACTGCTCAGGTTACCGAAGATACTATGGCAATGGTCATAGATCACAAAACTTTTGAAAGTACTGTCTCTGCTGCTCCAAAATGGCTGGAATGCGTTTTAAAGGTTATTGTTACCAGGCTGAGAAGTGCACTGGAGAAAAAGGACCAGGAAAGAGCCTTTGATTCAATCTCCGGGGTTATCAGAGTACTGCTTATTCTAAGTCAAACAGAACCGGTAGTAATTGATAACACTACATCAGTTCCTCTTTCCAGGCTTAAGGATACGGTTAACTCAGTTATGGGGATAGGGGGACTTGAAGTTGAAAAAGTGTTACATCACTTGATTGTAAAACAAATGGTTGTTATCAGAAAGAATAAAGCAAACAGGGAATTTGTGCTCATAAAAGATCCCGCCGTCCTTTCCCTTTATATGAATTTCCTAAGAGTAAGGCAGGATGAGGGTAGATTAATGGGAGAATCGTTTTCTGATGGTGCCTTTGAGCTCGTAAGTAAGCTACTGTCAATAGGGCTTGAATATACAGGAAAAAATGGATCTAAAACTGTTGAAATCACCGGTAAAGAAATGGAAATGTCATTACAGGGACAAAATGAATCCACCCAAAACACATCATTTAGAGAGCTTTTGGATTCCAAACTTATCAGAGTAGGTAAAAAAAAGGCGGGAGACCGCACTATCCACCTATACAACTATAATTTGAGTCTGTTAAAAAATGTATATTTACTGAAAAACTGGCTACCTGTTTTCAGAGAAAATTTATGCATTTAAAAGCACTGAACTGGTATAAAAACCTATCACAATCCCGCCACAGACGCTCAGAATCCTTGTTTTTGGTTGAAGGTAAAAGAGCTGTTGAGCAGATACTTGCACTAAAGGCCGATTTTGTAGTAGAGATTTTGATTTCAAAGGATCACTACCCAGAACACTTTAATAACTATACAGTTCGCCGGATTGAACATGTACAGATGAAAAAAATCTGTACTGCCAGCACACCACAGGGTGTAGCTGCGGTGGTGAGGATACCTCAAGACACCTACTCCTGCCTGCTACCTCAGCAGATCGGAACCCGAATTCTGCTTCTTGAGCATGTTCAGGATCCAGGAAATGTGGGTACACTGATAAGAACTGCAGCTGCACTGGGATATGACGGATGTTTGCTCAGTGATAAGTGTGCTGATCCTTTTTCTCCTAAATCGATTCAGTCAACCGCAGGCTCTGTGCTCTCTGTTTGGATCAGAAGAAGTGATCGGTACATGGAGATGCTTACAGAGCTAAAAGAAAAGCACTTTACGCTTGTAGCTGCAGGTCTCGGCGGAACAGAGGTGATTGATTTTTCAAACTTTACCAAACATGTGATTGCTCTTGGAAGTGAAGGCTCCGGGCTCAGCAGTGATCTGCTGACACTTTGTGATTCGGTTTTCAGAATACCGATGGTTCAAGGGGCTGCAGAGTCTCTTAATGTAGGAGCAAGTGGAGCTATCTGTATGTTTATGGGTGCACAGGGGCTGATGCTTCAGAAAAATGATCTGAAGCAAGAGTGATTTTGGCTTTCCCGTTTTTTTTGGAAATATACATTGCACTGTCGGCCCTTTTTACCAACAACTCTTCATCCTCTCCGGGTTTTGCAGCTGCGATTCCGATCGAAAGGCTTGTGTTGCCAAACCTGAACGCGCCGAACTGGTGTTGTATTCTCAGTGCTACCACACGGGCCTGCTCTACAGTTGTGTCGGGCAGAATTATCACAAACTCATCACCTCCATACCTGTAGGCCGTATCTATATCTCTGCGAATACATACCTCAATTACTTTTCCCAGCGAGCGCAACACCTGATCACCCATCTGGTGCCCCTCGGAATCATTAAGTTCCTTAAAATGGTCAATATCGACCATTATTAACGATAGTTTTCTCTGCGGTGCTCGTTTAAGGCGCTTTAGTTCACGTTTTATCTGATCATGGAAATGGCGTACATTATACAGATTCGTTAAGTTATCGGTGATAGCAAGTTTCTTAAGCAGTACATTTTTCTCAATAAGCTCTGCCTCAAGTTTCTTTCGTGCAGTAATATCTTTTGCGGTTGCAACCATGCCTATGATTTTAGTACTCTCGTTTCTCATAACAGAAAGACTCATAACCACCGATATCGTTTTATCGTTTTTGGTCTTCATCTGCAATTCTTTATTCTCAACTCTTCCTTCACTGATAACTTTATTGAGCATTGTTGATACTTTTTGGCTGCCACTTAAAAGTGTTTTGAATGGCTTTCCTACAATTTCTTCCTGTGAGTAGCCTAAGTGAAATTGTGCTCCGTTTGCAAATTTTAAAATATAGCCGTCGCAGTCAAGAGAGAAAATGATATCGGAAGAATCCTGAAGAATACTTTCAAAGTAATTGGAGATGCGTTTGTAACGATTTACCAGCTTTTCGTGTTTTACACTCTTTTGCTGTTCTTCTCGTAACTTTTTGGTGAAATACAGGGTTAAAGAGATGTTAAATATGGTCCAGAGTGATAGCACGGTGATGAAAATACTGTTAAAATCATGCATAAAAGCGGCTGTAAGCACAAAGCTCAACTGCAGTAGCAATATGATAAGTATCGGTAGTTTAAGCGATTTTAACGAGTGAAAGAGTTGCACATCTCTGTTCCTGAACAATAAAAAATGAGCTATCAGATTTATAATCTATGCATGGGCACCATGGGATTCATTCTTGCGAACAGCCATGGAAACAATTGTTATGGACCAACCATTTATTACAAGTTCTAAGCCTACCAGGGTTCCAAGTAGCCAAAAGTTAACAACTGGCCACTGAGTAAAAATAAATATCCCCAGGCCAATAGACAATACACCACCTAAAGCTACATGTTTCCACTTTATACCTTTTTCAACCACCGAAACCGAAACTTTGTAAATACCTTCGATTATAAACAGTGCACCCAAAAACAAAGAAACTATTGCTACACCAGCCTGGGGCCAGGTGAGGAGTAAAATACCGGTTACCGCACTCAAAACTGCGATTGAGATTTTGGGTACAAAGCTCTTTTCTTTTTTTATTCCTAAAGCAGAGTATCCATCCATTATGCCCCGAATTAAAAGAACCGCTCCAAGCACAAGCAACATAATCCAGGTAGCAACACCCGCCAGGATAATTACAATTAGACCGAGTGCTATTTGCCCCACACCTATGATTTCAGAGCTGCTTTGATATTGCATCGATCTTCTGTACGCTCCATATTCAGCCATAAAAGATCTCCTTACTGATAAGCTCGGTTTATAATAAATTCGTAAAAAGGCGCTATAAAAGTGAAGGCTATTTTATTTTTATAAGCGATATTTTTGTGCAGTCTGTGTAAAGTGTTTATTTTCGGTGTTTTATGGTGATACTAAAAAAGTAACATCAACTCCATTAGGATGGAGTTGATGCAGCAAAAACAGTAGTTAGATACTCTATATGTTCTTTTAACCTCTGTTCACTTTCAAAACTGTGTCCCCAGCGGTTTTTTATGTACGATACATCAAAAATTGCAGGGTCAGCTCCCCATCCCTTGTCTTCGACCTTAATTTCGCTTTCAGAACCAGTTATCTCTTTTATCCAGCGTGCAATTTGTTCCCAGGACACAAACTCACGTGCGAGTCCGTGCATAACACTTCTGTTTTCCTCTGTTTGCACAAGGCTCAGGTAAATACGGGCAAGGTCTCCGGCCCAGATAAATTGGGTCCCATCGTACTTGATCACTTCAAGTGGTTTGTTTTCTAACGCATTTTTTACCAGAGTGTGGAATCGCCGGTCTGGTTGAGTTGAACCACCTCTAAAAACCGGATTACCAAAGGTGTACCCTGGTCGGACAATATTTCCTCTAATTGTGGCTTTGCTGCAGAAGCCCAGGATATACGCTTCGGATGCTGCCTTGGTTGCCCCGTAAAGATCTGTTGGCCGACAGACACTCTGTGGTGTCATAAGAGGGCGAATCTCGCCAACTGCAGCTGTTGAGGAGGTATAGATAAACTGTTTGACCCCGGCATTTTCTGCTGTCTCAAGAAGGTAGGCAGTGAATTCGGTATCATTTTTTAGCATTGTAAGAGGTGTCTCTCCCCATCCAAGAGCAACATGGATACACACATCGTGGTCTTGTAAGCTCTGGCTTATCGCCTCTTTGGCTTCAAATCCTCCCTCTATTACACTGACACCTTGAATGTTATAGAGCTCAGGGAGCTTATCCGGGTTGCGGACAAGCGTTGTTACCTCATAATTGTTCTCAATGAGGGTTTGGACAATATAGGAGCCGATAAAACCGCTTCCCCCGGTAACAAATATCTTCAAAGTAATCTCCTTTATCACAGGGTTAAATCAGATGCTTTTCTGCGCTCAATATAGTGTAACCGGCTCAGGAAGTCAATAATGGGGGAACCGTGAGCAGTTATTTGATTGAAAATTTTTATCACAGAGGCTGGACACTTTGGGTAGATTTTTAGGTAAAAAGAGAAAAAATGCAGCTCATCGCTTCTATTATAATAGGTATAATTACCCACAGTGCCTTGAAAAGAGGGTCTCCTTTTCTTAGTTTATGGTGTTAAATAGTAGTTGGGAGGAGTAGATTTGCATAAACTTTGGCTTCAGGCCTTTGCTTCAGCATAAAAAGACATTCCCACCAACTCCGAAAATTATATTATGTGATTACATTTTTAGATGAGTGTATGGTACTGTAGATAGAGAAAACAACGAAAACTTAAGTCACAGGGGAACCGTTTATATGCCATGGTTTATCAAGACCAGATCAACACGGGATGCAAAAAAGAAGCGCCGTGATGAGATATGGATACGCTGTAAATCGTGTAATGCGCATATCTTTAAAGAAGATTTCAGTAACAATCAAAATGTCTGCCCCAAGTGTAACTGGCATGGTAAATTAACCGCCTATGAGCGTATAGGTATTACACTGGATTCCGGTTCGTTTGCTGAGATAAACGAAACTATCACTCCTTCAGATCCGCTCTCTTTCGTTGATGCCAAGGGGAGTTACAAGGAAAAAGTTGAGCTGGCACGGGAAAAAACAAGCCTCAATGAGTCGATTGTAACCGGTACCGGAAAAATTAGTGGTATAGATGTGGTTGTGGGGGTTATGGACTTTCGATTTCTTGGCGGAAGTCTTGGCTCTGCGACGGGTGAGAAGATCCTTCTGGCTGCAAACTATGCCTATGATCATCGGCTGCCCTATATCGTTTTTTCCGCCTCTGGTGGTGCCCGGATGCATGAAGGGATACTGTCACTGATGCAGATGGCTAAAACGTGTGCAGGGGTGGCTCGTCTGGATGAAAAGAGGCTACCCTATATTTCTGTGCTTACTGATCCTACAACCGGGGGAGTTTCGGCTTCCTATGCTATGGTTGGTGATCTGAATTTGGCAGAGCCGGGGGCGTTGGTTGGTTTTGCCGGCCGCAGGGTAATTGAGCAGACGATTAAGCAAAAGCTTCCTGAGAATTTTCAGACCTCTGAGTTTGTACAGGAACATGGTTTTATTGACAAGGTTGTGCATCGCAAAGATATGAAAACAACTCTTCACAAAATTCTCTCATTCTATAACCGTTAAGAGGGTTGCTCCATGGAACGTGAGTTCGATTTCGAAAAACCGATCGCCGAAATGGAAAAGGCAATCGAGAAACTAAAGACACTTGCAGCTGAAAATAAAGAAGATTTTTCCGATCAGATAAAAGAGCTGGAGAGGAAGTGTGAGGAGCGTAAGAAAGAGGTCTACGATAATCTTACGCCCTGGCAGACTGTCCAGGTTGCCCGCCATCCAAAACGTCCGTTGCTCATGAATTATATCTCCCTGGTTTTTTCAGACTTTGTGGAGTTGCACGGGGATAGAGCTTTTGGTGATGATCAGGCGCTTATTGGCGGATTTGCTATGCTTGGTGATCAGAAGGTAATGCTGATTGGGCACAACAAAGGTAGCAATGTTGATGAAAATGTGAAACGAAACTTTGGGATGGCCAGCCCTGACGGGTATAGAAAAGCTTTAAGGCTTATGCGTCTGGCTGAAAAATTTAACATCCCCATCGTAACTTTTATCGATACTCCCGGGGCGTTTCCCGGACTTGACGCTGAGCAGCGGGGACAAGCTGAAGCCATCGCTCGAAACCTTACGGAAATGGCACGTATAGAGGTTCCCATTGTTACAATCGTTACAGGTGAAGGGGGAAGCGGGGGTGCACTGGGAATCGGTGTGGCCGATACGGTGCTTATGCTCTCTTATGCTGTGTATTCGGTAATTTCTCCCGAAGGGTGTGCTTCGATTCTGTGGCGTGATGCAGCTTATTCTCCCGATGCTGCTGAGGCGTTAAAAATTACTTCAAAATCCCTGCTTGAGCTTGGGGTGATAGACGCAATTGTAGAAGAACCACCGGGTGGGGCCCATTGTAATCATCAACAAACTGCTGAGTCGATTAAGGATGAGTTGCTTAAAAGTTTGAAAAAATTATCATCCTATTCAACCTCAAAACTGTTATCAAGAAGATTTGATAAGTTTGCTGCTATGGGAAAATTCAACAAATAATAATGTAAGGATTCTCGGGTATGGCTAAAATTCAGAAAAAAAACAGCGAAGATCAGCTCCATAAGATACCACTGCGTATTACTGATACTACTCTAAGAGATGCACATCAGTCGCTCTGGGCAACTCGGATGAGAACTGATGATATACTGCATATTGTTGATATAATCGATAATGTGGGCTATTACTCCCTTGAGATGTGGGGCGGAGCCACCTTTGATGTCTGTTTGCGTTTTCTGAGGGAAAACCCCTGGGAACGGCTTCGCATGGTTAAGGCCAAAGCTAAAAACACACCACTGCAGATGCTCTTACGGGGGCAAAACCTGGTGGGGTACCGAAACTATGCTGATGATGTTGTGGACCGGTTCATTGCACTTGCCTGTGAGAACGGTATCGACATTTTCCGGGTTTTTGATGCGCTTAACGATACCAGAAATCTGGAAGCTGCAATAAAAGCGGTAAAAAAGTATGGAGGCCATGCTCAGGGTACACTCTGCTACACAATTTCTCCCCTGCACACAGTAGAAAAATATGTTCAGTATGCAAAAGAACAGGTAGCGTTGGGGATAGATTCACTTTGTATAAAGGATATGGCAGGTATTCTTTCTCCAATCGCAGCTGAAAAGCTGGTAAGTGCTCTTATAAAAGAGGTTGATATCCCCATTCAGCTTCACTGCCACGCTTCAAGCGGAATGGCGACTGCAACCTATGTTGAAGGGGTGAGAGCCGGGGCCGGGGCTATTGACTGTGCCATCTCTTCTATGGCCGGGTACTCCTCACAGCCTCCGGTGGAAACTATGGAAGCTATCTTCTCAGAAACCAACTATTCTGCAAATTTGGATCTGAAGGCTATGGAAAAGGTAGCAAAGTATTTTATGGACCTTGCTCCCAAAAGACGACAGTGCAACGAACCATTGAATATCATCGACCCCGACATTCTGATCCATCAGATCCCCGGTGGCATGATCTCCAACTTCCGCTCACAGCTCCAGATGCAAAAAACTCTGGATAAACTTCCCGAGGTGCTTAATGAGGTCACTGAAGTAAGAAAAGATCTGGGCTATCCACCGTTGGTTACTCCAACAAGTCAGATCGTTGGCACTCAGGCTGTTATGAATGTTATCGCCGGTGAGCGTTATAAAATCGTGCCTAAAGAGGTAAGAGACTATGTGAAAGGCTTGTACGGGAAATCACCCGCTCCAATTAAAAAAGATATTATCAAGAAAATTCTTGGTGATGAAAAACCAATCACCTCCCGTCCCGCAGACGCACTTAAGCCGATGCTGCCCAGTGCTACTGATGGGGTTGAGGCTTCGTTTTTCGAAAATGAAGAGGATATCCTCTCTTATGTGCTGCTTCCTGAGCCAGCCAGTGAATATTTTAAATATCGCGCTCTTGCTCCTGATGAACGTCCCGAAACTCCTGCTGAACTGGAGATGAAAAAAGCATCTCAGAAACAGGAAATAGAGGATAGATGCATTGAGCGGGAGGAGAAAACTACCGCCCAGAAACCTTCTCAGTCACCTCAACTGTTAAACGATACCGAGGGAAGCTCAGACATCGAAAGTGTCGCAGCTGAAGTGAACAGCAAGATTGAAGGCTTAAAGATTGAAGAGATTGTTTTCAGAAAGGGCGAAGTCTCTCTTAGTGTAAGACCTGCCGGTGCTGTTTCATCGATACAACCCAGTGGTGCGCCTGCGCAGGAGCCAACAGCGGTTTCTGAGCCTAAAACTGCGCAACCAAAAGCCCAGGAAGAAAGTAAACAGGAGGAGAAAACGCCCCAGGCTAAGGATGAACCATATTCAAACACAATAAATGCTCCGCTCGTTGGTACTTTTTATCGTGCTCCGGGGCCGGGCAAACCTTCTTTTGTGAAAGAGGGGGATGTGGTAGAGAAAGGGGCCAAGGTTTGTATTGTAGAGGCTATGAAACTCTTCAATGAAATATATGCCCCGGTTAAATGTAAGATAGTTAAGGTTTTGGTTGATGATGGGCAGAATATTGATAAAGATCAGCCGATGATTGGAATCGAAGAGATTAAGTAGCAAAGTAACTATTTATTCAAATAGTGATAAAATTTCTGCCCGGCCACAAAAGATTTCTTCTTTTGTGGCCGGTACTATACACTGCCCCTTGTTCCTGCCACCTGACAATCTGTTGATTGTTCTGTAACTATCAATAACAAAAAAACAGAAGTAAAAAACAGGTAATTAACAATGAATTTTATTAGTGCAAAGACAAATTATGGTCTTATAGCTGTAATGGAACTGGTTGAGGGATACGGCAAAAACCTGGTTCAGATAAAGGATATTGTACAAAGAAGAGGTGTTCCTAAAAACTATCTGGAGCAGATTTTAAACCGATTACTTAAAAGTGGGATAGTGAAAAGTGTGAGAGGTAACAGGGGTGGGTATGAGCTTAACCGAAATCCCGACACCCTAACACTGCTTGATGTAATTGAGGCACTTGAGGGTGAGATAAAACTTACCAACAATATCGAAATGGCTGCTTTGAAAGGTGTTTTTGGAAAGGTTGAAACCTCGGTCAGAAATACTCTTTCTATTACTCTCAGTGAACTGTGGATGCAACAGAAGGCCTTGGATCAACAGGTTCTTTATCATATTTAACGGGGGAATAAATGAATATTGCTCATGATATTACTGAGTTGATAGGCCATACACCTTTAGTAAAAATCAATACTGCTATTAACAGCGAATCAAATCTGATACTGGCAAAACTGGAGCAGCAAAACCCCTCTTCATCGGTAAAAGACAGAGCTGCTTTGGGGATGATAAAGGATGCTGAAGAGAAGAGACTGATTGGGCCTGGTTCAACGATTATTGAGGCAACCAGTGGGAACACCGGTATTGCCCTGGCGTTTATTGCCGCATCAAGAGGGTATAATACAATTGTAGTAATGCCTGATAGTATGAGTGCAGAGCGAAAAAAAATCCTAACGGCGTTTGGTGCACGGCTTGAACTTACTGCAGCCCATGAGGGAATGCAGGGGTCCATAAAAAGAGCAGAACAGCTCGCCAGTGAAATACCACACTCCTTTATAGTAGGACAGTTTGATAACAGTGCAAATGTCGCTATCCATGAGGCAACAACCGCAGAGGAAATCCTAAACGATACAGATGGTACCATTGATATCTTTATTGCAGGTGTAGGTACTGGTGGCACAATCACAGGGGTAGGCCGTCATCTTAAAAGAAAAAAGCCCCAAATAAAGGTGATTGGGGTGGAACCATCTGCCTCCGGTGTTTTAAATGGCGCTAAACCTGCACCTCACATGATTCAGGGGATTGGCGCTGGTTTTATACCATCAATTCTGGATATGGAAGATATTGATGAAGTGATTGGAGTTTCCGATTCTGATGCATTTGATTGGACCAGAAAAGTTATTCGCCAGGAGGGAATCGCTGCGGGAATATCCAGTGGTGCCGCACTGTTTGCCGCTAATGAATATATTGAAAAAAATCAACTCGAAAATAAAACAGCAGTAGTGCTGTTTCCCGATAGCATGGAAAGGTATTTAAGTATACCAATGCTTTTTGCCGACTCTTAGCAGTAAAACTAAATGTTGGGCCCAGTCAACTGAATGGGCCCATGACGAACTGCTCCTATCTGATCATTATACTTCTATTTGCGGAAACTCCCTGTACAGAATATCTGAGTATGTACATTCCCGGACTGATCGTTTGAGTATTAAGAGACACTCTGTTGTTTTGAGGCGAAAGTTTTTCTTTAAGTGTTGTTACCCTTCTGCCTCTTAAATCCATCAGATCTATTTGTACTGTAGTTGATTGATGGACTTCAAAATTCATTATAACTGAATTTGAGGTGGTAAGAAGGGAGGAGAGGTGATTGTTGTGAATTCTGTTTCGTTTAGTGATTTGAGGCTGAGTTGATACAGTTTGTCCTGAGGCTCTAATTTTTACTATCGTTCCGCCTCCACCGCATCCCCAACCCACTCTTTCATTTACAAAACTGATTGAATGGAGCACCTGAAAGTTTTGTCTACCGGTTTCACCACGCCAGGTCTCTCCACCATCAGTAGTCTGCATAATTATTCCACCACCACCTGAAAGCCATCCATGAGAGCTATCGGTAAAGGTGATGTCGTAAATTGGGAAGTTAAGAGTGTCTGTATCAGAGGTGCTAAGAATCTGAACCTCCCAGGTCTCTCCACCATCAGTAGTTTGATAGAGGTTATCACCCGCTACCCATCCGATATCTTCTGTAATAAAATAAACGGTATGTAACAGACCACTTAACGTATTGTTATCATTTCTATGCCATGTCTCACCCCCGTCTTCGGTAGCAGCTAAAAAATCTCTTCCGCCGGTAACCCATCCATTCAGTGAATCGAGGAAAAAGACCGATCCGTTGGTAATTGAGGATGGAACCGTGATGTCGTACTGTCGAAGGGTGGAGTTAGCACCACCTTCTGTAATATGAACCAAAGTGAGCCGATCACCTCTACTCATCTGCGGAAGGGCCCACATATTGTCCTCACTTATGGCGTGTATAGAGTACATCTGTTCGCCCTGATAGTGCGTATTTGCAACCCAGCTACCAGATGTATCCAGGTGCACAAGATATGAACTGTTAGGGTCACACCAATGGGAACCTAACCCTCCCACTGCAACTGCGCTGCTGTCATTAACTACTACCAAGTCACGTAATCTGCTAAAGGGTCTTCCATATCCTACGCAAAATGTATCTCTTTCATACACTTCCTGCCATGTCTCTCCACCATCGGTGGTATTTAAGATGATTTGATTTCCATGATCAAAATCGGTTTTTGTTCCGCTTACCCATCCGGTGTTTTCATCAACGAAATAGACTGCATCATATACATACTGCGGATTTACCTGGAAAGATTCAAAAAGAGTTTCTTCTGCAGCAATTGGTTGTTTCCAGGGGTCGTCTGCTACGGTGAAAAAATCTCTCTCACCAACGCAAGCTACAAAGTCTTGCGTTACATAAATAGCATTAATTTCTTCTCCGGTTTGACGATCAACCAGAACACGTGTCCAGTTGTTACCTCCGTCTGTTGTGCGGTAAATTTTTGGCTGCCCACCCCTGATCCTGGGACCTGCCACATAGCCTCTTTGAGTGTCAAGAAAACCTATAGCATTGAAATTAGCCTGCAGACTATGTTCTCTCCAATCTTCTCCCAGATTTTCTGTGGAATAAACAGTGCTTCGGGGTTCAGAAGAAGGTCTCTTGGCTGCAACCCAGGCATGGTTATCTACCGCAGAAACAGCGGTGAAACTTACCTGTTCCTCAGTCTCAAGCATAAGCTCCCATGACTCTCCACCATCAACCGTTAAATATACTGCGCCTATACTATTACCATCGGTGGTAATCATCTTACCTGCTGCCCACCCCGTACTATCATCAACGAAAAAAAGATCGTTTATCTGTGATGCTGTGCCGGGGAAATCGAGCTGATTCCAGGAAATTCCCCCATCATCTGTATGCCACAGTGCTACACCACCACCGCCGGTATGTTCTCGTCTGTTTGCAATAAGCCATCCGTTTTGCTCTGTGAAATGTATACTTGAAAAGTCGTAACGAGGATTCATTACACTGACAGTCCACCTTTCACCCATATCGGTTGATCTTAAATAACGACCATTAGTTCCTGCGACATGAATGGTGTGATCATCCGTTATAAACAGGTCCGGAAATGAAACATGTACCCCTACTTCAAGCTTTTCCCAGGTTTGCCCGCCATCAAAAGTCCTTGCGATAGTGCCGGTATACCTAAGGCTGTCCTGGTTCCAGCTGGGGTTTGCCGAGGCAAATGCGGTGTCTCTGTTTATGAAGGAGGCACTTCGCATGTTAAAAGAGGTGTGCCGTAGTTGAATAGTACTCTCAAATGAGTAGCCGTTTAGGGTAAGTCCCAAAAGTAAAAAAACAAAGCAATATACTTTCCTCATGATTTGACCCCTGGTTAAACAAGTGGTAAGATTTTTGTTTTAGGGTATTAAAAGTACAAGATCTATGCCACACTAAACGTTTCTTAAGCACACGGGGGAGTATGGTTGGTAGTGCTTTAAACCTTCAAAGGGTAATGCAAATAGATGAATCGCTCTTTATATTCTTAAACTACGGTTACAGATTACCCCTAAACTGGTTTTTCTGGTTCATTTCTCAGATCGGGAATGTATGGGTGGCCGGAGTAGTACTTTTTGCAGTTATACTGCTAAAAAGTCCTGTTGCTAAACTCAAAAAAAATCTTCAGTTTGCTTTAGTTTCACTTTTTCTGGTCTTTTTATCTACCTTTATTCTCAAAAACACCGTAGACCGATCAAGACCGGTAGAGCATTTTGAGGGTATAGAGCAGCTGCCCGCGCAGCTTGCCGAACCGTTACGGCAGTTTCCATCAGAGCAAAGTTTTGACGCTGTTGCTGTGACCCTGGCAGGAGAAGGGTTTAAACAGCAATCATTCCCTTCAAGCCATGCCTCCACATCCTTTGCCGTTGCTTCGGTGATGGTTCTGTGCTTTGGTGGGTATTTCTGGCTCTCTTACCTACTGGCGGCACTTATTTCCTATTCAAGAATTCATATCGGGGTACATTTCCCTCTGGACGTTCTTTCTGGTGCGGTGTTGGGAATAACTCTGGTGTGGCTTCTATACTATGGTGAAAAATGGTATAGAAGTATACGGGGTAAATTACACCTGTGAGAGGATTTTTTTACCTACATTGGCAAAATTATTGCGTGTAGTACCTCAGAAAAACCCAAAAATTCACATTCAATAAATCAGAGGAGTTCAGATTGCATTACAGAAAAGATGTAAAGCAGGTCTTTGAAGAGCTGGAATCAAAAGATAGTGGTATTTCAAACCAGGAGGCTCAAAAACGGCTTCAACAGCATGGGCCAAACGAACTGGAGAAGGCAGAAGGGGAATCACCGTATCAATTGGTGCTTCGTCAGCTTAAAAATCCGCTGATCTTTGTGCTAATAATCGCTGCAATCATCACACTTCTGATCGGTTTTTATGTCGATATGGTTGTTATACTCGCCGTAGTGGTGATAAATACGGTAATTGGGTTTATTCAGGAATATAAGGCCGATAAGGCAATGCAGGCGCTTATGAGTCTTTCGGCGCCAAAGGCTTATGTGACACGAGAGGGCAAAAATGAAAAAATAGAGTCTTCTCAGGTTGTACCCGGTGATGTGATTGAGCTTATGGCGGGCAACACTGTGCCTGCGGATGCACGGGTATTTGATCATAAGGAGCTTGAAGTTGATGAGTCTATGCTGACAGGGGAGTCGGTACCGGTCGCTAAGAATTCTGAGCCAATAGATGACGATAGTGTGCCGCTTGGTGATCAGGCCAATATGGTGTTTATGGGAACCGTAGCTACCCAGGGCAGAGGAAGAGCCGTAGTGGTTAAAACGGGTAAACAGACTGAACTGGGTTCAATAAGCGAGAAGGTTGGTTCAACAGAAAAGCAGCAAACACCGCTTCAAAAACGGCTCTTTATTCTTACCTGGATTATCGGTGCAAGCTCGGTGGGGTTGGCTCTGCTGGCTTTTCTGGTAGGAATTCTTCAGGGCAGAGAAGTCGTTGATATGCTTCTTTTCTCCATAAGTATGACCGTGGCGGTAATACCGGAGGGATTGCCGGTTGCTATAACGGTAACCATGGCAATCGGTCTTACCAGAATGGCAAAAAGAAATGCAATTGTGAGAAAACTCATGGCTGTTGAGACCCTTGGTAGTTGTAATTATATCTGTTCAGATAAAACCGGAACTATCACCGAAAACCGAATGACTGTGACAAAAGTGTTCGCAAAGGACAGGTATTTTCAGTTTAAGGGTACGGGGTATGAACCGGAGGGTGAGATCCTGCAGAGTGGAGAAAAAGTAGGGGACAATGAGGACCTTAAAAAACTACTGCTGTGTGGGATGCTTTGTAATACTGCAAATCTCTTTGAGGAAGAGGGGGAGTGGAAAATCGATGGTGATCCCACGGAGGGTGCACTGATTGTTTCTGCCAGAAAATATGGGCTGGGAGTTGAACAGGAGGAGCAGTTTGAGTTTGTAGATGAAATACCGTTCAGTTCACAGCGTAAATATATGTCCTCTGTTTTCAATTACCAGGGGAAATGTTTTATCATGGTAAAAGGCTCTCCTGAAAAGATACTTAAATTTACTGGTAATGGTGATAACAAAAAACTTGCGGAAAAATATACTGAACTGGCTGATGATGGGTTAAGAGTACTTGGTTTCTGTATGAAAGAGCTTCCCCAAAAGTGCCCTGAAAATATCGATATCGAAAAGGAATCAACCACAGATATGGAATTTTTGGGCTTTCAGGGTATTATTGATCCACCCAGAGAAAGTGCCATTGAGGCTATTAGGCAGGCACACAGGGCAGGGATCAGGGTAGTAATGATAACCGGAGATCATAAGGTGACAGCAAGTGCTATTGCCAGAAGAATCAATATACTCGAAGAGGGGGATCTGGTTATAAGTGGCAGTGAAATCGATAAAAACGGTAAAGAGTTTTTAGCCAAAAATGTCGAGAAAACAACGGTGTATGCACGCGTATCACCACAACATAAGATCGATATCGTCGAGGAGTTGCAAAAAAAGGGTAAAGTGGTTGCGGTAACCGGGGATGGAGTGAATGATGCCCCGGCGTTAAAGAGGGGTAATATCGGGGTTGCAATGGGAGAGGTTGGAACTGATGTGGCACGGGAAGCTTCTGAAATGGTACTTAGTGATGATAATTTTGCCACTATTTTTCAGGCGGTAAAAGTAGGAAGGGTGATTTTTGACAATATCCGCAAGGTCTCCTTTTTCCTCATAGCTACAGGGGCAGGTATTGCTGTAACCATATTGGGCAGTTTGTTTTTTGGGCTGCAGCTTCCCTTTCTGGCAACTCAGGTGTTGTGGATGAATCTGGTCACCAACAGCTTTCAGCACCTTGCTCTGGCAAATGAACCCGGGGAAAAGGATATACACCTGAGAAAACCAAGAGACCCGGGGGAAAATGTTATTAATGCTGAAGTGTTAAGAAGGATAATAGTAATTGCGGTATTCATTGCTATCGGTTCTCTCTATATTTTCTGGCAAAGAATCGAGGCGGGCTTTGGTATCGAATATGCCCGTTCTAGTGCACTTAACACCATCGTCTTTTTCCAGTTTTTTCACGCCTGGAATTCAAGGTCGTTAAATAAGTCGGTTTTTAAGATTCCTTTCTTCTCCAATCCCTATCTTTTTCTTAGTCTGTTAGCTGCTATACTGGCCCAGGTTGCAGTGCTTCACCTTTCATTTATGCAGTTTGTATTCCGAACAACCGGTCTTGGACTCAGATCCTGGGCAGAAACGGTGGGAATAGGACTGTTGATTATTGTGGTGATGGAGATTGATAAACTTATAAAGAACATAATGGTAAAGAGAAGGGGAGGGGAGGTTACGTAGTTGCCTGGAGAGAAGTTTGGAATAGAGATTTTTTGGGGCTAAAGGCGTGACACCTGCAGTGGTATCGATATTTCCGTCCATACCTGGCCCAACAAGAGCGGGGGTGATAAATTTGGTGCGGATGTCGCGTTTTGTGAGGGATTTTGGGAAGTGTTTTGATGCGTTTTTGGGGATATTTTTGATTGAGAATTGGATATATCGGCATGGGGATGAGGGAGGACACCCAGGAGGGGTGTCCGTACGGAGCGGGGTATCGGTATTCATCCTCTCACGGTTTATGGGATAGGAAGCCCCCCATGCTAGAGCCGTAACCCCTTCGGGGTAGTATATTGAAGGGACCGGGTTGTTATTGTAGAGTGAGGGATTGTGAGGATGTTCCGTTCATGCTGAGCTTGTGCTGAGGTCCTCTGAAGTGCAAACTGTCTCAGACAGCCCCATGTCACTCCTTCACGGGAGTGTGGATTGAACGGGATCCAGCAGCTTTTCAATGACGGCATGTCGACCGTCACTCCCTCACGGGAGTGTCGACTAAAACTCACTTAGTCGGAGGAGAACAAATGTGGATACTCTTTTGTCGGCTCAAAATTATATTATAATGTAATAGTATGTTAGGAAAAATGTTCTTACACTTCAGGTGCTCTCGTCTACCATGGCCTAAAAAGCTTCAGGTGTTTTAAGCCCCCCTAAACTGTAATACCAGTTCTCTACATAATATGCTGGTTACAAGGTATGGTTGCAGAGTGCAGAGGAGTTACTAATGAGTTTAGAAAAAAGTGAAAACCTTTGGGCAGAGATCTGTTACATCCTTTCTGAAAACATCAGCAAAGAGATTGATGAAAGTGCGTTTCAAAGGGAAATTATTCGAGTTCTTGAGAAACTTGGGTGGAGTCAGTTTCGGGGAGAGATTGTTGAAAAACCTTGCTTACAGATCGGCAGCACAGGGAATATCTACCCTGACATCCTGGTTCAGAGCCTTGGTAACCATAGCCGCAAATTTATAATCGAAGTCAAAAAGCCAGCTGTCGACTCAACTAATGATGCATACACCAGGCAGTTGTATTCATATATGCGACAGGTCAAATGTGAACTTGGGTTAATTATTGGGGATACATTAAGCATTTACCTTGATGAAAAAGAGGGTGTTCATGAGAATTTTACCTGTTTAAAAAAAATACCACTCTCAATGGGAGCGAAAGAAGAAGGTAGTTTATTTGTCCAAACCTTCTCCAAAGATGGTTATGAGCACAGTGATCGTGTTCAAGAGTACGTTAAAGATAAACTTCATAGGATTGGGCAAGCTAAGGCCTATGATCAGATGAGGGCCATGTTGTTATCTGATAAGTACCAAAAAAATTTAGTATCGGTTATTAGAAGCGATATTGCTAAGGTACTCGATGAACCAATGTGTGATAAACTGCTTGATGAGATTCAGGTTACTATCAAAACAAAAATCGCTAATACTGTACAGGTTGCTATTAAACCTTTTAGCACATCCAAAACCGGGGTAACAGATATTGGTAACTCAACCACTACACCGGGAGTAAAAGATTCTACTCGCTACTTGTTTGATGGTAAAGCTTATGGTAAAGGAAAGCTTGCTCTTGCAATTGTCAAAAAATATGTTCAGGATAATCCACATACCACATATAATGAATTGCAAACAATATTTCCTAAAGATGTGCAGGGAAGCCATGGTGTTTTTGTTGTAGCAGATGTTGCGATAAAAGCCTATAATCGTGAGCGTAGAAGGAGACACTTTCTTGCCACTGAGGATCTTATTAGACTTGCAGATGCCACAATCGCGGTATCAACACAGTGGGGTATCTTCAATATTTCTAATATCATTGAGATCAGCAAAAGATACGGGTATGAAATAGCGGAAGTGAAATAGTGAAACTGTGTCCGGTTTGCTCGCGTCTTTTATCATTGATCATATATTTTAGCACCTGTGTAACGACTTGCAGCAGAACGAGGCATTCCGGATAACCGATTTTAGGCCGGGGAGGGTCTGGGGTCAACAGTTGGGTCCGCTAAAATCATCCAAAAGTGACAGTGTCGGTGTCTCCGGGCGGGGTATCGTGAAGCGTAGTGATGTTCTTAATTTTTGAGTTTTTGCCGAAAGCAGATACATAAAACTCAGCAGCTTCTTTGGCGTTTTCGTCGGACCAGAGATGGGGAACTATTTTTTGGGGATTGTTATTCATGGTGTGTTCACTTTCTGAGTTTTTAGATTTAATAATTTACCGGAACCAGTTACACAAAAAAATACACACTCCCATACACTCCCACTTTAGTAAGCAAAAACAGGGCTCAATTTTTGGTTCCCAGGTGACTTATGAGCCAAAAACAGGGTTGTGAGATTCATTTCTTAGTGACTTATGAGCGAAAAACAGAGTTGTGATATTCATTTCTAAGTGACTTAGGAGTGAAAAAAAGGGTTCTAATGAGGCTTCTAAGTGACTTAGGAGTGAAAAAAAGGGTTCTAATGAGGCTTCTAAGTGACTTAGGAGTGAAAAAAAGGGTTCTAATTTTGACTTCTAAGCGACTAAGGAGTGAAAAAAAAGGTTCTAATGAGGCTCCTAAGTGACTAAGAAGTCAATAAAAGAGTTCTAATTTTGACTTCTAAGTGACCAAGGAGTGAAAAAAAGGGTTCTAATGAGGCTTCTAAGTGACTTAGGAGTGAAAAAAAGGGTTCTAATTTTGACTTCTAAGTGACCAAGGAGTGAAAAAAAGGGTTCTAATGAGGCTCCTAAGTGACTAAGGAGTGAAAAAACGGGTTCTAATTTTTGCTCCTAAGTGACTAAGGAGTCAAAAACAGAGTCCAAATTACTTAACATTGTGAATTAGAAATGAAAAAACGGGTTGTGAAATTCATTTCTAAGCGACTTAGGAGTGAAAAACAGGGTTGTGAAATTCATTTCTAAGCGACTTAGGAGTGAAAAAACGGGTTGTGAAATTCATTTCTAAGTGACTTAGGAGTGAAAAAACGGGTTGTGATATTCATTTCTAAGTGACTTAGGAGTGAAAAAACGGGTTGTGATATTCATTTCTAAGTGACTTAGGAGTGAAAAAACGGGTTGTGATATTCATTTCTAAGTGACTTATGAGCGAAAAAACGCGTTGTGAAGTTCATTTCTAGGTGACTTATGAGCGAAAAACAGAGTTGTGATATTCATTTCTGAGTGACCGAGGAGTGGAAAAAGGGTTCTGTTTTTCATTATTTCCTGCATATCCAAATACCACAAGAATATCCCGCGCTTTCAGCGCTTGGGATCTTTATTCGCGCCAGCACCCGGGGCCGCGCCAGAAGACTGGCTTACCCCGGGCTATTAAATTGCGCGCATTCAGCGCTTATGAGGGAGATCAAGGCCAAAGAAAGTATCATCTACAATAGAAGTCGCCCTGTTGAGCAGGAAGGAGCAAGAGAAATGAACAATCCTTCTACAAAAACCATAGATCATACCAATTCGTCTTTTAGCCTGATTAAACCGATGGGAATTAGTATGTAATACCCCAAA
>JARUKZ010000040.1 GCA_029688955.1 Chitinispirillales bacterium ANBcel5
CCATGTGATGGATGACACTTCGAGGATTGCTATTGTTAACCACTGGACGAAAGACGACCACTTACGTGAGATCGATAGTTCAGACGACCTTGGCCAGAACAAGATCCGGTACCAGTATGGCAACCATCTTGGGTCTGCATCACTTGAACTCAACGAGGCCGGCGAACTCATCTCCTATGAAGAGTACTTCCCTTACGGTGGGACTTCTTTTGTAGTAGGAAATAGCGAAAAAGAAGTTAAGCTCAAAGAATACCGCTACACCGGGAAAGAACGGGATGATGCCACCGGGTTGTATTATTATGGAGCAAGGTACTATGCAGCTTGGATTGGGAGGTGGTTGAGTGCGGATCCGGCGGGGCCGGTGGATGGGTGGAATTTGTATGAGTATGTGCGGGGGAATCCGGTGGGGTTGGTGGATCCGGATGGGATGACTTCTGAAAGACATGATGTCGGTATAAAATTTCCTGAAGGGGTGGAAACTGCAGAAGATCTTAAAGAACATTTGAGTAATAAAGGTACTTTTGAGTACGATGGAATTGATTACTATCTGGAGTTTGATGGTGAATTGGATATAGAGATGGTTGATGGTGTACCAAAAATAACAGGTGATAACCTGATGGCTCGTGAATTTGTTGCAGGAGCAATAGTTCCTCCTGCAACAAATTCGAATCATCATGCAGGGCATGCAATTGACATGAATATACTATATAATAAAAAACTATACAGAGCAGTTGATCTCAACCCAAACAACATTAAAAGACTTCCTCAATCAGTGCAGAATTTTATTAATGATATTCGTAATGATTCAAAATTACGATGGGGGGGGGATTTCTCTCCTACAGATCCTGTACATATAGATGATGGATTAAATATATCTAATCCAGAAGTTTTTCGACAAAGAGTGATTGCTGTTAATTATGCCTATCAAGCCAGATGATAAAAACACTAACTTCGATATGTATTTTCTTATATAAACAGGATCTGTGTAGAATGTAAAAACAAATACACTGGTTGTCAAAGTGTAAATTTGAGAATGCAAAGTCGAAGAACTGTCTGTTAAAGAATTCAGAAAAGGCTTTGTGGAAGGAATATTATCAGCAAACAGAATGTTAATTGTATATTTGAATCTTAAAAGGGTGTAATAATTAATGCTGTCTTAGGCGGTTTTGTATAGAAAGGGAGTCTATGTTTAAAAGAAAACTAAATATATATGAAATAATATTTTTTCTGATTATAACTGTATTCACTCCATATATAAAAGCAATAAGTGAAGTTATAAATAATAACGATAGTAATTATTTATCATGGAAAAGGGAAGTTAGAAATTCAGTTCAATCCGGAAAACTAGTACTTTTAACTTTTCTTACAATGGAAGAGGGAATAGAATTAGCAAACTCTGTTGACAATGAATTCTATGCTGATTGGTCTTACTACTTAAATGATTTTGGGTTTAAAAACAGCGATAATCTCATAATAATCAGTACAAACAGATCATATGGAAAAGCTATAGATGAAAACATCGATTTTGATGAATATACTTTAATCTTTCTCAGGAAAAAAATGCCCGCAATTCTTGCACAAAAAAGTCTAACTGAAGCTTTTTATGTGTTGGATTACTATTATAATAATAATTGGGAAAAATTAGTAACTTATATAAATCAATTTTTAGATGAAAATAAGAAAGTAACTGTTGATGAATTTTTAAATAATCAGGAAAAATCTTTAAAGGACTTTAATCTCAAAATTATTGATATTCAAATGTTGAATACAGAAATTGAAAGTGTAAACGATACCGGAATCGGTTTTCCATAAAGGGTTTATAATAGGTGATTAGCGAGGGGTAAATATGACATCTTTATGTGCGAATTAACACTATTCTAGATTCTGAGGGTAACTTCCAGATCTACTCATCCTTTGGAGCCGGAAGACAAAAATATAGCGCCCCCGGTGATTTGAAAGAATATATTCTTCCTACTCTTGAGCAAAAGAGGAGAATGGTAAGAAGGTGTAAGTGTAATGATTACTGCTTTATAACAGGGTATAATTGCAGGATGGGGTTGGAGAATGGGGTTAAGGGGGTAGTGGAGGAATGGAGGTGCTTCGAGGCCACTAAAGGACTTTGCCGGGACTCTTAAACGTTCATCCTCATCGAAATTTTACCATTCATTGAATCGAAGCTGGCAAACGCAATGGTAGAAGGTTTAAATAGCGTTATAAATAAAAATCATTAAAATAGAGCGAGTATATACGCAAATCTTGAGGTTTTTACTAACATAAATTTTTAACAGTAGGGGATGTTGATTTACTGTACAGATTTTGGCCGAATTCAGAACATCATAGATTAGACCGGATGCACCATGGGTATTGGTTTTCATTGAAAACCATGGTTGGGAATTCCGGATATAGCCGAAAAGAAGAATAAAGGCTTTATGTTAACAAAGAGGGTATGATTAAATGAATGACAATAAACTATGTGATTTGAGGATAGAGCCTGAGGATACACCTGAAGATATCAGGAAGAAAATCGAAACAGATCCTGGTTTTGGTACATCTGCATGGACGAAAGAAACCACAAAATATTTGCAAAATGAGTTTTTCGAAAAAGTTATGGCTTTAAGGGTATCTACTACCAATGATGTTGGAAGTGATAAAGTTAGTTTTCAAAAATTAAAAACCTATCTTTTAGCTAAGTGTGAAAAATTTGATATTAAAAAATTGGTAAAAAGATCAGATAGTATGAGTGATCTTTATTCAAACATTGAGTATTTGGCTATTATAGACACTGAAGTAATCTTAGAGAGGTATATGATAGATGTTTCGATTGATTTTGAATGGAATTTAATATAGAGTGTGGTAAATCTATTGGTTGGTAAAGTTAAAGATGTGCTTGATCTTAACTATCAAAGAGCAGTTTATGCAAATACTGAGTACTCAAAGAAATTAAATTGGGATGAACTCTTACCGAAAATAAAACCGGATTGGTATGCAATGTGGATTGCAGGCTCAAAAGATCGTTTTGCAGAAGAAGTTGCATTCTATCAACTTAAAAATGGTTTAAAACCAATATCTGGTGTTATTGGTCCTATTACATGGAAAGCAATGGGTGGAGTAGTTTTTGAACCTTTAGAAGGTGTGGAGGATTTGTTTCCTCTTAAAAAGTTACAGCGTGAAAGACCACGTTTTTTTCCTCCTCTACCACTTTCCCACCGTATAACTAGTCCTTTTGGGATGAGAATCCATCCTGTAAGTGGGGTTAGAAGATTTCATAATGGAATCGATTTGGAGGCAGATATTGGCGACCCAGTAGTTGCATTTGCTGATGGAATAGTTGAGCACTCATTATTTAGTGAAACTGGAGGTCATATGATAGTTTTAAAACATGCAAATGAATATAAAACACGATACTTACATTTAGATAAAAGGCTTGTTAAAAGTGGAGAGGTTATTGCTGGACAGAAAATAGGAACAGCTGGAAATACTGGTATAAGTTCTGGTCCCCATCTTCATTTTGAAATTATTCGCAAAGGAAAACGTGTTGATCCAACAGATTACATCAATTATAGATTAAGACAATAACTTTTTACAAGGAAAATGTTGTGAATACTTTAAAGATATTACTTTTTGTGATTACTATAGTTCATACCACTTTAGCTTCTGTCGTATGGGAAATAAAATCCTCTTCATTTGATGATGATGAGAAAAAGTATACTTCAATAATTGATAATTATGTTATGGATGAACAACTGGAATATGTGTATTTATCAGTTGGATACCAAGATGAAAATAAAGCTATTAAGAAATCAAATATTGTGCGCGTTAACTTTGAAACCGAAGATTATGTTTTTGTAGACAGTATCGAAGTTCGAGTGGTAGGGATGAACTTAGTAAATGGATATCTTATTGTACGAGTAGTAGATGAAAATAGTTGGTTGTTTTATATGATATATGATAATTATGGGAATAGATTAAAAAAATCTTACAATTCTTTATTGACGGTGTTCAAGAATGGGTCGTATTTAAAGTGCAATAGTATTGAGTATATTTCTCACATGTATGTATATGATTCATGTCGAATAGTTGACTTACATGAGGTGAATGAAACAATACTTTTGAAAGATCGAATAATAATTGATATTCATGTAAACAAAGGCAATGAAAACAAGATAACAGTTTTATCGCAAGATGGAAAATGGTTTTATTTAGGTACTGTTTGCGGTGAAAATCCAAAGAATATCATTGATATCGATAGTATCATGTTACCATATTTTGAAACACCATTTGGAGATTATGGAAAAATAATAAACAATGAACTAGTTTTTATTGCAGATAAATTATACACCTTCTCCAGTATTAGTAATGGAGTACTTGGTTTTGACATTGCACTGGAAAATCCCAAATATTTCAAAGGAAAAAAATATGAGTTGGTTGGACATTTTGGAAATGCTCTCGTAAGAGACTTAGAAGTAACACATGAAGATAGATTTTTAAGAACTCATATGAGTGTTTTATACCATAACGATCCATTAGAGTTGCTTAAGTATTTTTCAATACCCAAAGATGGGTTCAAGTATAGTACATTTACATTTAAATGGTTTGGTGATAATTTATACTTTTTCTATATAGATAAATACAATAATTATAACTTTCGTGTAAAATTAATTTCGAGTGATAGGTATTGGTAGGTAGGAGGCTAGGAGAGCAAACGGAAAGAGAAGGGAAACGGTAAATTCACGCTCAATGCTTGGTTTTAATCAAAACTTCTCTAACGCAGCTTACAGATTCGGTGCTGTCAGCACTGTAGGTTCGCGATGCAGCCCTAAGCATAATATCGACCTCTTCAGTCATTCTAATTTATTCAACCGCAATAGTATCTACATACAATGCAGTTACCGCTCCACCTACGAACACGACCACTTCTTTTAGGTCTCCTAACCCAAAAGCTACTTTTTTAAGCATAGCAAGATTTCTGTTATTCATTTTTCATAAATCTTTTTTTCAAAATGTTTTGAGCAATATTAACCTCTCTTGCTCTGCCTATTCTTAATGTGTCCAGAAGGCATAACAGTTCATATAATTCAAGATAATTTGCACTTATTTTTGGAAGTGTTCTGTAAAGTGGCTCTACTGACATTCCTCGTAGTGTGCCTCCAGATGCTTTCCATACAAACTGTTTATTTCCAGCCGCAATCATTTTATTAAGTGGTGGTCCTGAATGAGCGGTGGGTACACCTTTTACAATCGGACCTGGTTGTATAGGAAAAAACATATTTCAAACCAGCGTTATTTTAAATCAGAGAGCTTGTGGCCACGGCAAGCCACTTTGTTGGAACCGCTTCATTGTGTTTATTACGGTTCCTTTGGACACACTCAGTGCACGAGCGGTCTTCTCTGTACCTATTCCCTTATCCTGTCGGTATTACAAAATCTGACGTATCATTCGCATTGTAATTCTCCTTCGTGACATTCAACCTCCCTGAAAAGAATCGTAAATACAGGAAAATTGAAAGGTAAATTATGGAGAGAGGAAAACCGGTCAAATAACTTGAGATTGGGTGGTCAAATTAAATGAGATTGCTTGGTCAAATTGTCTGAGACAGGGGGGTCAAATTAAATGAGATTAGGTGGTCAAATTGTGTGAGATCGGCCACAGAAAATTATCTACGGTGAATCGCAAACTGATCCGCAGGACAAAAACCTTCGTGGGCAGATGTATAAATCCTATGATGAAGCGGGCTGCACAACGGTTCCTGCCTATACCTTCAAAGGTGAAGTGCCGCAAAGTGTTTATCGTCTCCGTGCGCTTACAACCGGTGCTTATGATACAGAGGTAAACTGGGATGTTGCGGATCCTGACTCACTTCTGGAATCTGAGACGTTTACCACAAATAACAACTATGACGCGCTTGGTCATGTTATAGAGCAAGAAAAGCCTGACGAAAGTATTACCGTTGCGGAATATCATCAATCCGGTACGCTCAATAAGGTGAGGGTGCAGCTTAAAAATGAAACTGAATTTACCGATTTTGTAACCGGTATCTGCTACAACGCTAAGGGACAGCGCCAAAGAATCGATTACGGCAACGGGACTTTCACTGAATATGAGTATGATGATAAAACCTTTCGCTTAACTGCGCTTAAAACAACAAGGGCCAGTGACAACGAGCTGCTTCAGGATATCGAATATGAATATGATCCTGTGGGGAATGTTACAGAGATTGAGGATAACTCCTTTGATTCGGTATTCACCAATAATCAGGTAGTAGAGCCTAAATGCACTTATGAGTATGATGCACTCTACCGCCTAACCCGTGCCACCGGACGTGAGCACAACGGCTTGAATCAAACCACTCCACAACACGGGGATGAGTGGTTCAACCAGCATCTGGCGAACATCAATGATGCCAACGCCCTTGCAAACTACATCAGAACTTATAGTTATGATAAGGGCAACAATCTCACTCAAATCCAGCATTCTGCATCAGATAGCACCCGTAGTTTCACCCGCAACATAACCGTCGATTCCGGCTCAAACAGAGCAGTTCCTGCTACAATGACCGGTCCAATCTCCTCCTATTTCGACCTTAACGGCAATTGTACTGAGCTCGAGCACATAGCCGAAATTTCATGGAACTACCGCAACAACATCTCAAAAGCGACAATTATTGAGCAGTTTTCCTTACACACACAAAAGATGTGAATAATTGTAATTTTAGAAATCTTTTCGTTACATAAAAAAAATATATGTAATTTAGAGGGCTATTTTTTGGCTACATATAAAAAGCTATATGTAATTTAGAGGCCTTTTGGTTACATATAAAAAGCTATATGTAATTTTAGAGGCCTTTTGGTTACATATAATTTAATTAAGATTCGGTTTTTAGCAAACCTTTTTGCCATATCATTTCTCCATGAACAGATCCAAATATGGTTTAAAAACAAAAAGCCGGTTACGGGCATAGCCGGTGGACTCTTGTACTATTTCAAGTTCTACCAATTTCTGTATCAGGGTATTTGCCGTCTGATGGGTAATATCAAGGAATTGGGCTGCATCATTGATAGAAACTGTTGGTCTTTGATAGAGTCTCATTAAGAGCTTTGGCCCTTTTCCCCAGGCTAAAAAGACGATGTTCGACATCATGGCGTAAACTCATGACTTTCATGAATGTTTCTTTGCTGCTGGTTGCGGTTTCGATCACAGCAAGACTGCGGGAATGTTATTCTAAAAATTCCGTTCTCCTTTCCTCCCGCGATAATCGCCCAGGGGTCCCCCCAAACGGATCCCTACACTCTTTCCCCATTGACGCCCGGGGGTGACCCAGTCTACCGCCTTTAGCCCCATAAAAATTCATCTTTAGATACACCCTGAACCTATTAAAGAGGAAGCTGTGGACTCGTGGTGTTTTGTGAACTTGTAATATTTTTCCGGGCATTTACAGTATTTTTTTTTTGCTTGTGTCGCCCGAGGCGAAGTTGGCCACCCCCCAGATAGGCCTGATGGCAAGTGAATGGTTCCTCACGGGGGCGCCATGAAACGTGCTTGCTCCAGTGTAAGCGTGAAAGATACTTTTTTGGGTGATGCGAAGCGAGATAGCGACAAGAATCAGAGGGAGATCAAAACCAAATGATCCCTGCGAGACAAGAATTCCAAATTCCCCTTCCTCATAAAAATGATTAGCACTTTTGCCCATAAGAGATCTTTTGTTAACATTAGCTATTAATATTACGGTGTGATAGGTTTATACTAGGGTAGGTGATCGCTGGCTTGGACTATTACGGAACAAGTTTATGGGGAACATATTATCTTTACTTCCTTCTTTTTTCTTGATTCCAGCAGACTCAACTGCTATTTTTTACATGGTAAAGTTGGGTAACCGGAAATGAGGGCGCATGCAAGAAGGGTGAATCCATAGCAGATAACAGGGTTTCTTCGAACCATCAATCTCAATACAATAAAACCAACTCTAAACCAATCAGCAAATGCCCTGAATCAGGTTGCGCAAAACTGCTTGCATGATTAAAGTCTATACACAGGAGACCCAGTCAATGAACTCTTCCTTTCGTTTTTTATGTTCGGGTGTTATTTTGCGAAGGACTTGAGTCATATCTGGCTATGTGGGAGGATCAAAATGCTGGACTTCATTCGCTGGCGCCACGACGAGCCAGCGCAATAACTAGAATTCCAAGAGAAAAGATTGAGATAAAGATAAAGTGTAAAGATCGCAACCTACATTCACTCTTTCCCTATCTTTGCGCCTTATCTTTATCTACCATAAACTGCTTTACTTCAATTCCCCCAAAAATACAGCGTGTGTTTATGATAATGGTTTTATGGCAATCTTCGCTACCTTTGTGTTCATACTTCTTGTTTAATAAAACTCCACCACTTTCATTTTTCATAAACTCTATGCTACCTAAAAGAGTAGTATTTGTAAAAACATAATTTAATTCAGGATTCACCCTTAGATCAATTCCGCCCATAATCGCTGTCAGTGAAATGATGGTTTCGCCATCAGGAACTTCAACCTGGCTTATGTCCAGATCAACCCCTCCCATTATGGCGATATAATAGCAATTATTAAGAGTAGTTCCTTCAAGTTTTTTATCTATTCCACTCATTACCGCCCAATTTCCATTTTTTGATCCTTTCCCCGAAAGAAGAATACTAATGCCAATTAAGATCACTATCAATGGAAAGATCAACTTCCAGATTAGTGAGAGATCAAAAGTATAATAGCCTAAATTCCTCGCAATAATGGCGACTCCCAAACCTACAAGGATTAGTCCCCAAATTATATTGGCGTTTTTATATCTGTTTTTATTATCTAAAAGGGTTTCTAATCCCCAGATAATAAAGACAACCGGCCAAAATGTAGCTATTAACTCTCCAACAGCAATATCGGTTACACCTAAGTTATTAGTCAGCAGTATAATTCCAATTATAATAAGTAGTAGTCCCCAAATCAATGATGTTTTCATTTATGCATTCCTCCGTATTTCTCAGTAAGAATCTATTATCAAGAAATATATAACCTTAAAGTTATAAATTAGTATAAGGTATACTGGTTATGTAAAGTTCTTTACAGATTTTTTGATCATATTTACTAACATTTAAAATAAGTATAGTCGGTAGTAATTCAAATAAAGTATTCGTCTTAAACGACTAAAACAAGTAACGGCTGTTACAGTATGAAATGAGTGCATATCAAAATGATGCGTTATTTTCGCTCCTTGCTCGGGAATCAGGAAACCCCCTAAATTTTTGTTTTTTACACATTTTTCACCAGTTTTTAGTAAGCTGAGAGAAGATGAAATTGAAGCTAGCACCGAATGTAAGGCTATTTTAAAATTCTATGTTTCAGCAGCCTCTGTCCACAAATGCACATCACTTATCCGGCTCAGTTAACCCTAGCTATTATAGCATTTTCCACTTTAGGTTGACCGGTCCAATTTCCTCCTATTTCGACCCAAACGGCAACTGCACCGAACTTGAGCATATAGCCGAAATCTCCTGGAATTACCGCAACAACATCTCAAAAGCGACGATCATTGAGCAGTTTTACTTACACACACAAAAAATGTGAATATATAATTTTAGAGGCCTTTTCGTTACATATAAAAAGCTATATGTAACTTTAGAGGCTTTTTGGTTACATATAAAAGCTATATGTGACTTTAGAGGCTTTTTGGTTACATATAAAAGCTATATGTAACTTTAGAGGCCCTTTCGTTACATATAAAAGCTATATGTAACTTTAGAGGCCCTTTCGTTACATATAAATTGTGCTATGTAATTAAGATTCGGTTTTTAGCAAACCTTTTTGCCATATCATTTCTCCATGAACAGATCCAAATATGGTTTAAAAACGAAAAACCGGTACGGGCATAGCCGGTGGACTCATGTACTATTTCTAGTTCTACCAATTTCTGTATCAGTGTATTTGCCGTCTGATGGTAATATCAAGGAATTGGGCTGCATCATTGATGGAAACTGTTGGTCTTTGATAGAACTTCATTATATGTGATTTGGATTTTTTAATCCATTCGCTCATTCTAAAAAGACGATGTTTGACATCATGAAGTAAACACTTGATTTTTCAGCTATGATTCTTCGCTGCTGATCTTATATTTCGAACTGTCGTAAATGTGAGATCAGGCACCGTTCCCCAAACGGATACAATATTATTCTGCTACTGTTGCAGTAATTGGCCCCATAACTTATTTAACCTAGAAGATTGTGACAGGAGGAAAACAACAAATGCCAAACATTTACGATTATACCGACTATCGCCTGTTTCTGAAAGAGTATTACGAGGAACAGAAAAAAAATAAACCCTATTTCTCCTACCAGTACCTTGCGGATCACTGCAAGTTCAGGTCGAAATCATTTATTTACAAGGTGATTAAGGGTGAAAAAGCGCTCACCGTAGAGTCTGCACTGAAAATCGGTAAATTCATGAAACTTAAGAAACAGGATCTTGATTACTTTGAAGCAATTATACATTTCACCAACGCAAAATCATCATCAGAGAAAGAGTATCATTTCAAAAAGATCCAGAATATGAGTTTCGGGACTCACTCTGCAATAATGCGTCAAAACCAGTATGAATACTTTAATCACTGGTATAATCCGGTTATTAGAGAGTTGGTTACCATTCTGGACTGGAAAAATGACTATACACTTCTTGCAAACAGTATAACACCACCCATTACCGTCTGGGATGCAAAAAGATCGGTTAAACTTCTTCTTGATTTGGAAATGATAAGAATAGACGAGAGTGGCAACTATTACCAGGCAGACAAATCGATCACTACAGGAAACGATGTGGTACATTTGGCAATCCATAACTACCAACGTCAAACAATTGCAAGAGCAGTCGAGGCAATAGACTTATTTGAAAGGGATAAACGTGAAATTTCCACCCTTACTGTAAGTATTTCAGAGAACGGGGCCAAACAGCTCAAACAGGAGATTGCACGTTTCAGAAAGCAAATAGTTTCTTTGGTTAGTGATGATGTTGAACCTGACAGGATTTATCAGATAAATCTCCAGGCCTTTCCCATGCATCAGCCAAAAAAGGACACAAAATGAATAAATTAATCGTGTTTTTGATGTATACTTTTTTGATTCAGTTCATCACCGTACACGTACGGTGTACAAGCGAAATCGTTGGTGGCGGAAGCACTGAGACCATAGGAAAGGTGAGCTTTTCTGATGGCACACCTGCTGCAGATGTTGAGATTTTGTTTGTTCCCGAAGATTTTGAACCGCAATTTGATACCCCGCACCCCGCAATCAGATCCACTGTTTCAGACAACAAAGGTCGATACGACTTCGGCTCACTATCGGACGGTAGGTACAATATCTTCTTCGAAAAAAAAGGTTTAAAAGCCTATAGAAGAGCAGTAGAAATAGTTGAAAACAAGACACAAGAGGATATCAGTGATACACTCTATAAGCCAGGATCTGTTTCGGGTATAGTAAGATTGCTGGATTATCACGATCACAGTGATGTCTTCATACTGGTGACCGGTTCCAATCACTATGTTACACCAAAGGATTCCTGTGGCAATTTTACTATAAAAGACTTTGCTCAGGGTCAATATAATCTAAAAATCATTGCAGGATACCCAAACTATGATATTATCGATACATCGGTAATAATCACATCCGGAATTAAAGACACAATTGCAGACACCATTTTTCTGCCCTATATCGGTATACCATCTCCGGAATCACTTATAGCTCACTACGATTCCTCTATGCTTGAGCTTACACTCAGCTGGCCCCGAATTGATTCACCTAATCTTGATGGGTATGCTGTTTTGCGAAAAGAATATGGTTCGGAAGAAAACTTTTCGATGGTCAGCAGTACTATCATTACAGATACGTTCTTTGTCGATATGTGTGATGGCATAAATACAGTTGCCGGAAAGACCTACTCTTACCGTGTTACAGCGGTGAATAATGAAGGTGTAAGTGGAAAACCGGGAGAAGCGGTTGAGGTTACATATCATCAAAGCCCCCCTTTTGCAGACTCTCTTTTCATAAGACCCTTTGGTGAAGACGTCATTACAGGAATAAGTCACTCATTTGACAGCGCTTTAGCAGTAGTTTTTTCAGATACCTCGGCTCTTTTTATCATAAATTTATCAGAAAGGAGGATCGCTTCAGTTTCTCTTCCAGAAAACGCATTACCTTTCTCTGTTTCAGTTATGGAAGATTCCACCTTTATTGTTGCAACTAATAAAGGTATCTACAATATCGATCGTCAGGGTAACAGGCTCTACTGGTACAACATACAAACCACCACCTTATTTTCAAGAGAATCACGTTACATCTACTATGTTTCAAGAAATGATTTTCACACCCATTTTAATACTTTTGGATCTTTAGACACCTATACTGGAATTGATGAACCGATAGTATCATTTAAGGATTCAGAAATCCAGGCTGTAACAGCAAATAACACTACTGTCAGTTTTGCGATAAGCCGCTACAACCAACTCATTTTCAAAGCATCCGACTTTGAAGCTTCTGTTACAAAGAATGTTTTTGGCCCTGTGAAAAATGTTGCTAAAAGCACAGTTACCGCTGCAGATCACGATTTCTTTATAACTTACGGTAAAATTATCTGTCGTTTATCGGGAGACAATTACCAGATCATAGCAAGAAAAATGGCTCCTGACCATATAGAGGCTGCTGGGTGGCAGCCAGATCTAAGAAAACTCTTTATTCTCAGCAAAGAAGGCTATCTCTATTCAACAGAAATGAAAATGTAATGCTCGGGCGCATGTCTAAAAAATGATGGAGAGGAAGATATGAATATAATGAAGAAACAAATCAGAGTCCTGATTTTTGCACTTTTCCTTGTAGTTTTCACTGCTTTTTCCGGGGAGTGGAAACACCTCAGACCAACCGTCGGGCCAACAATTGTTACCAATATTACCTCATTGGGAATCTATCAGTTTGCGCTTGTTGTGGAAACATCGCATATCAAAACAATTTACAAAAGAACTTCTGGAAACAGACTATGGTACAGGATTTTATCAGACACTGCCTCCAGTTCGTTTGCAAATTTTCGGGGGAACTTGGAAACCGCCGGGGGAAAAGTGTTCTATAGGGGAAGTGAAAACAATCAACAGTCTGCAGATTTTGGCAGGAGGTGGACCGATCTATCCTTCGATCCATCCAAAACAGTTTTTTTCGGTGATACCCTTCTGCGGATCTACCGTACACAAATTTCGGAAGATGGTGGAAGAAGCTGGAACAGATTATCTTCTGATTTTTATTCTGGACCTGTTAACTGCATCACCTACGGTGAAAGCAAGGCCTATATCGGTGGTTGGGGTGGAATAGCGGTACTGGAAAGTGATTTGCAATGGTCATTTCTTGACAATGGTCTTCCTGAGCGGGAAAACATTACTGCGATAGGAAAATTGAATGATTCGGTACTTATTGCATCTACAGAACTGGCGCTGTACCATTCAAAAGATGGCGGAAGTTCCTGGGGCCTGCTTGATTCAACTATCTCTATACCATTCAGTGTAACAGGGGAAAAGCATTTTGCAGTTTCTGAAAATGTTCACTACATGAGCACAGAAACGGATATCTATGAGCTTGCAAATGATGGCTCAATTAAAAGAAAATTAGATACAGGCTTTAGACGGTATCATTCAGGTATCTCAGTTTTTGAGGACACACTCTATACTTCAGGATATGACGGAGTATATAAGTACCTGAAATCTTCCGATTCATGGGAACTAACGAATTTTGGCATAGATAGAAGCAACATCATAACAGAAGCATTCGTTAGCGGAGAGGAATTTTTTGTTACATCGGTAACAGGCCTGTACACACCCGGATCAATAGCTTCAGGATACAGACCAATGTATTCTTCTGTTTTTGCCTTGGATCAGCTTAGTGGTGAATGGAGAATAGTCCTGGAGGAAGACTTCCTGGTTTCAGGTTTTGCTGTTATCGGAGACAAATACTTTGCTGCTTTGAGGTGTCCAGATTCTGAAAAAACGATCAAGCTTGTCTCTGAGAACAGAGGCGACAGTTGGGAAGATAGTGACTTTCCTGATCTGTCACCCCATAATATTTCTGTCTATGGTGATACTGTGTACTCCTGGAACAAAGGTATTCTGCGAAGTACGAATGAATTCTCCTCATGGGATACTATCACAGTACCTAGATCTAATACTCGGATTGAGGAATTTGTAGCACTGGATAACACACTTATTTATGGATGGCTCGGAAAGGGATCAAGAATAACCGTCGGAGGAATTACTATATCACATGATGGAGGAGAGACTCTGGATGATTTAACAGACAGAACCCGTCAATTTGCCTATTCGGAGGGAAAATTAATTTTTGAATATCATGACACCTTGCACATTTCTCATGATTCAGGCTTAACCTGGGATGCGATTACGCGATCCGGAGAGAAATATGATATTAACGGATTTACAAGCTGTGGAATTGTTTTTGGGAGACATTCGCACTTCTCCTTAGACAGGGGAGCAACCTGGGAACCAATAATCGGTCCAGACGGAAATCTAACAACTATAAGAACCTTCAGGCTTTATAATGATATGATGTATTCAATCGATAATGGTGTTTTTTACGCAAAACCGGCATCATCCCTTGGAACAACTCTATCAAGTGAAGGGCCAAAGGTTTATTCCAGAGCAACTGTTTCCGATATTTTTCATACAATTAATGGCAATATTCTCTCACTTCGGCTCAATATACCACAAAGGGAAACCAACTACCATATCTCTTTACACGATCTTAAAGGCGCTGTTGTAATGAAAAAAGCAGGAACTCTGAGCTATGGAAAGAACATAATTGATTTAGACTGTTCAGGTATTTCAAATGCAATCTATCTGCTCAATATCCGGACTGGAAATAAGCACCATGCCAGAAGAGTTGTTATCGGACCATGAGGAGCGGTATACAATCAACTGTTAATGAGGGAGTTGGCGAAACTGCTAGCTGGGTTGCAATAATATGTCCGAAGTTGAGTGTGGTTGGAACGGTTTCTGATGTTACAGCAGTTTTAATTGATGTAGCGCAATTAAGTTTAGGATTAAATGATGTAGAAAGTCTAAAAAGCTCAAGTTTTAGGTTAAATCGTGGTTTGTTTTTTGGAGATGCTGCTGGAACGATATTAGGTACAATGGGTAGATATGGTGGTAATATAGCTGCTGCAGCAGAAAAGGTTTAGATATTGGATTTGAAAGTTTAACAAAGTGACATCTAATGGAAAATGAACACTTGCAGGTTGGGTTAATTCTTTTATCTATCGGAATATTTATTTTCTTAAGTAATTACTTACGAAAGATGAATGAGGGAAGAAAGGATTTGCCTGAATCATACTTTTTAAGAGGAAAAGTTCTGAAACCTTTTGGAATGATATTTTTTTTCTTAGGGTTAATATTTTCTATCATAGCACTTTTTTAATTAACCCATCAAACATGCTGAGCGGTGACCAGTACTTCAGTGTGGATACAACGAAGTTTACATGTGACTAAGTTCAAAGTGCTGACACCCTGTTCCTTTCGCATATTACTCCCGGTTTTCCTGAATTATCATCATAGCCCGAAATAGGTATAAAGTCCACAAGTAGTCCTCGGAGACTAAGGATGATATCAGCATTCCTAAAATTGCATTGCTCCAGCGCTCCATAAATTTCATTCAACTTAAAAACATCTCTGTAGTCAAAGGGACCTCAGCAGCTTTTGAGAACAATTCTTGAGCTTGACGGCATTTTCTTAATTCTTTTTCAAGAAAGGTCTTGAATTTGAAATATCTATACGCAGGGCGTTGTTCAAAAACCGGCTCACCCGGGCTGAACGGATTGAGGGCTGTTCAACCAGCTCAGTGCAGAGAAAGTCCTACAAGTAGGCGATATGCTTTGTTTAGCATATTATCACTTCTTGGTTTGAACTGGTAGGGTTTGTCTTCAGAAAGAATAATTGACTAACCAACCCGAGACAAGTTTAATCATTTCTATCTACTGTGAGCACATACATATTTATGGATGTATCCGGATTACCCGAAGGATTTAAGGTAGTAAAAATGTAACGCATCGTGCTTTCGGTGCACAGTAGGAAAAAAGAAATATGCCGTTTCTTTTCCTGTCTTCCCGTGCATATCATTTCTATAACTTATAAGACTTAATGCTCAGATGTAAGTAATCATTTCTTTTGGCTTTCTCTCCGTGTGATTGCCAAACACCCCCTAAAAGATGTTTTTAGACCAAAAATTTGAGAAACAGGGGGTAATTTGTGAGAAACACTATAGTGTGAGTGAGAAACATCACCCTTGCAATGAGAAACATGCCTAAAAATTTGAGAAACATACCTAAAAATCTGAGAAACACGGCATGCACGCTGAGAAACATACCCATTTCAGTGAGAAACACGCTCAAAAACGGAGTGCATAAGGCATGTTTCTCACTGTTTGGGGC
Source organism: Chitinispirillales bacterium ANBcel5 (assembly GCA_029688955.1). Taxonomy (NCBI): domain Bacteria; kingdom Pseudomonadati; phylum Fibrobacterota; class Chitinispirillia; order Chitinispirillales; family Chitinispirillaceae; genus Cellulosispirillum; species Cellulosispirillum alkaliphilum. The sequence continues at coordinate 16,476 of JARUKZ010000040.1, forward strand.
ATGTTTCTCACTGTTTGGGGCATGTTTCTCACTGTTTGGGGCATGTTTCTCACTGTTTGGGGCATGTTTCTCACTGTTTGGGGCATGTTTCTCACTGTTTGGGGCATGTTTCTCACTGTTTGGGGCATGTTTCTCACTGTTTGGGGCATGTTTCTCACTGTTTGGGGCATGTTTCTCACTGTTTGGGGCATGTTTCTCACTGTTCGGGGCATGTTTCTCACTGTTTGGGGCATGTTTCTCACTGTTTGGGGCATGTTTCTCACTGTTTGGGGCATGTTTCTCACTGTTCGGGGACATGTTTCTGGGAGTGTATATTTTTTTGTGTAAATGGTTCCCGTAAACATGAGGCTTAATGTAACCGAAGCAAAACTATCACTACAAATTCAGCAGAGTATATTTCATTATGTATGCCGACCGAAGCACAATGGGAGTAAACATGTCGTGCCGGAATTACTATTCTTACACAGAAGAGAAAGTTTTTGATGTCAAAACAATACCATCGTACCAAAGGACCCTGTCACTGGGGCACCCTTGTGGGTGCGAAGCGTAGTAAATGGCAAGGTTGCCATAGGGGGTAGAAACTGAAATATTTTTGTAGCCAATGTTTAATTTGACGTATATAAGGCGGATGTAGACACCACAGGAGGGTAACCGAGCATTCGGTTGAAACACCTGAAAAGCGATCAAATTTATGCTATGTAAATCCGAATAAATTAGCCCAAAGAGGACACTTGTACCATGAGAGATCTCTTTTTTCCGGAGAAAAGGAGAATTAGCGGAGGCGGTAGTTTCCAAAATTACTCCAGGGAAAGAGCAGGAAGCTGAAATTTCTTTAGAACAATGCAATAAAAAATGAACAAAATGCAGGGACATTAACACTGTAGTTGATTGGTAGTAGTTCGTTGTGGGATAATTTTGATAAAAGCAATCAATAATTTACAGCATCGGTGATTATTGGCAGATTCTTTGTCCAACGTCATGCACTGTTTTTTTCTGCCTGATTTTTTTCCATCCCGTGCAATCACTCTTATCTATCCTAAAAGGAGGATCTCATGAGAATAAAGGGTAGATTCCTAATCTGTCTTATTCTAGTCTTTGGAACAGCTTTAAAGGGAAGTGTAATAAACAGTGAAGGTCACCTGGGTGTTGGTCGAGCCCTTTCCGCTTACTCCCTTGGAGCGGGAGGAATTAACACCGGAATCTCTTTTAAAGCTGACAACGCAGATGTCAGGGTTGGCCGTAACGATGAAAGTGCTTACCTGCTATCGCAAAATTACTATTTGGGGATAGGTATCCATACACATTTTGATCTTGCTGTTTCAGTGCCGCTGTATCAGGATATTTGGGGCGATAACGATACTGAGGTCGGTGTGGGTGATTTGGTCGCGTCCTTGAAAATGGTACATCCGGGAATGCGTGATAATGGATTCTGGCGCATAGCCTATGTGGCTAAAGTGATTTTTCCTACCGGAAAAGAGGATGCCGGATATGTACAGCGACACTCATACTACGTTTCAGGGAGCAGTCGTAATAAGAATGCTTTTACCAGTAACAATTTTGCTCTAAGCCCCAATCTTCTCTGGACTATTGATTTTACAAAGTTTGAGGTTCCGTTTCGGTTACATGGTAATATCGGTGGTGTTGTAGCTATAGGCATTGCAGATGAAACAAATCGTTATACAGAACGCTCCAGTATTATTGGAACTCTCAATCTTGAGTATTTGCTTAGAGATAACTTTTCAATTTTCGCAGAATTAGATGGAGAGTACCGCCCGGTTAACTTAGATGGTGGCTGGTCGATTGGAACATTTAATCACGACAGGGTTATGCTGTCAGTGGGTATGCAGGGTGTTACAAGAAGGGGGTTCACTGCCGCAGGTTCTATCGATATTGGCTTATCTGAAGAGAACTTTTCAAATTCCTGGCAAAGAAATGATATCTCCTACAAAACCAGTTCTGCACCCACGATTGGGGGAACTTTTACTCTTGGGTTTACCCGTAAGGGAAGGCAGCCAACAGAGCCTGTGGTAGTACCGGATACGGTAATTGAAACAATAACAGAAACAGAAACTATCGTTCAGCTGGATACATTAATTAAGCGCGATACTGTTATACTTGAGCCGGAACAAAGAGCGCTTACCGAATATCAGGTCGTGACGCTACGATCGGTTAATTTCAGGGTAGGAAGCGCAGAAATCACTCCGGAGTCTTACGGCCCAATAGAACATATTGCCGATTTCCTTAAAACACACCCTGAAATACGTATTGAGATACACGGGTATACCGATGCTACAGGAAGCAAAGAGATCAATCTGGCCCTTTCACAAAGGCGGGCGGAAAGTGTAGCAAATCATCTTGTCTCTATGGGTATAGATAAAAACAGATTGGTACCTATAGGCTTTGGCATCGAAAATCCGATTGCTGACAACAGTACCGTTGCCGGTAGGGCTCTGAATCGCAGAGTTGAAGTAGTTCGTATTAAAGATGAAGATGTGGTTGAAACAGTAGACACCGAAGCAACCGACACCGAAGCAACCGAATCAGAAGCAGCCGACTCAGAAGCAACCGAGTCTGAAGAAACAGAGTCTGAAGAAACAGAGTCTGAAGAAACAGAGTCTGAAGAAACCGACTCAGAAGCAACCGACTCTGAAGCAACCGACTCTGAAGAAACCGACTCAGAAGAAACCGACTCAGAAGAAACCGACTCAGAAGAAACCGACTCTGAAGAAACCGACTCAGAAGAAACCGACTCTGAAGAAACCGACTCAGAAGCAACCGACTCTGAAGCAACCGACTCAGAAGAAACCGACTCAGAAGAAACCGACTCAGAAGAAACCGACTCAGAAGCAACCGACTCAGAAGAAACCGACTCAGAAGAAACCGACTCAGAAGAAACCGACTCTGAAGCAACCGACTCTGAAGCAACCGACTCTGAAGCAACCGACTCTGAAGCAACCGACTCTGAAGCAACCGACTCTGAAGCAACCGACTCTGAAGCAACCGACTCAGAAGAAACCGACTCAGAAGAAACCGACTCAGAAGAAACCGACTCAGAAGAAACCGACTCAGAAGAAACCGACTCTGAAGCAACCGACTCAGAAGCAACCGACTCTGAAGAAACCGACTCTGAAGCAACCGACTCTGAAGAAACCGACTCTGAAGCAACCGACTCTGAAGCAACCGACTCTGAAGCAACCGACTCTGAAGCAACCGACTCTGAAGCAACCGACTCTGAAGAAACAGATTCAGAAGAAACAGATTCAGAAGAAACAGATTCAGAAGAAACAGAGTAAATGATTAAAGTCGTTTAGTTATAAGTATCAGTTTTGGTAGATAATCTTCCCCCGTGATCGGGGGGAGATTTTCAACAGTAGGTCTTATGTTTTAGAAAAGTAATTGTTGTAACAGTGTTCCATGATCAAATTTGTTATCTGGTTTTGATCAATTGTTGACCTGTTTACTTTATTTTTGATTACATCAAAGCACAACAAGTAATTATTACAGAAAGTCTTGGACAAATATTTTTACCTGAAGCAATGATCCCTGGAGAACATATTCAACACTAAATAGTTAACGCTCAAAGCTCACACCACCCATCATCCAAGGAGTTTTTCGTGGAAAAAACTATTCTAAAAGCCTCACTTTGGTCCTGGCGCTCAGCATTTACACTTTACAGTAAAGTTATTGCACTGCTGTTTGCTCTTTTCTGCATTGCAAGTGGACAGGCTCAGAAAATGTCCGCAAATGAGAATCTATCCGATAGTTCACCTAAATTTAGAGGAAGAGCTTTTAAAGCGTCAGATTCATCGATCATTGCTAATTCGAAACTTTACTTATCTGACGATAACATACCATTATATGGTGTAATTGGACCACAGGACCCGGAAAACATCTATCCTTCTCGTGATTCAACCTACACCGACGAAAATGGCTACTTTGAGATATCAATCGAAATATATCCACCTGTTTTTACGTCTAACATAGAAAACGATTCGGGTGAAACGGTGTTCCATGCAAGCGAACCCTTCTACGACATTCCACATAAGGATTCTGTCTATTCATTCTATCTATCTCCGTTACAAAGTACGCAGGTTAGCCGGCAGGCAGCACCTTCAGAAAAACGACAGCTTCAGGTGACACAGGGAAGGACTATATCGATAAAAATTACCGACTGGAATGGCGCTAAGACATCCAGTATTTCAGTAATCGACCTTAAAGGAAAAACTATTGCCAGGTTACAGGCATCACATACCGGAGTTATCTCCTGGGATACTCAAAACGTGCCCAAAGGAGTCTACTTTTTAAGACTGAACAATAACGTGCGTGATATTAGTATGCGCATAGTGGTAAAATAGTAGTGGTATATTAATCAACACTAAACATGTAACACTCAATTGATCACACCACCCATCATCCAAGGAGCTTTTCGTGGGAAAAACTATTCTAAAAGCCTCACTTTGGTCCTGGCGCTCAGCATTTACACTTTACAGTAAAGTTATTGCACTGCTGTTTGCTCTTTTCTGCGTTGCAAGTGGACAGGCTCAGAAAATGTCCGCAAATGAGAATCTATCTGATAGTTCACCTAAACTCAGAGGAAGAGCTTTTAAAGCATTGGATTCATCAGTTGTTGCTAATTCGAAAATATACTTCGCTACCTATAGTGCACCTTTATATGGTGTAATGGAACCATGGGAAGATGAATACTTCTACTTTCCTCGTGATTCAACATACACCGATGAAGATGGCTACTTTGAGGTAACATTCGATTATTTTTCCAATATTACATCTAACATAGAAAACGATTCGGGTGAAACGGTATTCCATGTAAGCGAACCCTTCTACTATGTTTCACAGAAGGATTCTGTATATTCATTTTATCTATCTCCGCTACAAAATACGCAGGTTAGCCGGCAGGAGGCATCACCTTCAGAAAAACGACAGCTTCAGGTGACACAGGGAAGGACTATAACTGTAAAGATTACCGACTGGAATGGCGCTAAGACATCCAGTATTTCAGTAATCGACCTTAAAGGAAAAACTATTGCCAGGTTACAGGCATCACATACCGGAGTTATCTCCTGGGATACTCAAAACGTGCCCAAAGGAGTCTACCTTTTAAGACTGAACAATAAAGTGCGTGATGTCAGTATGCGCATAGTGGTAAAATAGTGCTGGTATATTAATCAATTTGTAACACTGAACACCTGAGCATTCATTCTAAAACTAAACTACCTCTCTATGAGTAACAAAATGAACAAATGTACTAATTTGCTGTTAAGAGAAAAAATAGCACTGAGGCTTTACTCGTCCAAAAAAAAGGCAGAGGCAAGGGCCCATGAACTACGCTATCTCTTCTGGGAGTGCACACTGAAATGCAATCTTTCCTGTCTTCATTGTGGAAGTGATTGTTCAAGTGATAACACTATTTCTGATATGCCTCTTGAAGATTTTTTAGCTGTACTGGATTCAATAAAGAAAACCCATGATCCTTCCAGAATCATTGTGGCAATTACCGGTGGTGAGCCCCTGATGCGCAAAGATCTTGCAATAGCCGGGCAAGAAATCAGAAAACGTGGGTTTCGATGGGGTATTGTTACCAATGGCTACCTGATGAACAAAGATCGGTTTGATGAGCTTCTTGGGGCCGGGCTTGTTAGTATGGCGATCAGTCTTGATGGTTTTAAAGAGGACCATGATTGGTTCAGAGGAAAAAAAGATTCCTATAACCGGGCCATTGAAACCATTAAATACGCAGTTAAAGCTGAAGGTAAAAAACGTATTATCTTCGACATTGTAACTTGTGTAAACCAAAGGAATATAGGTAATCTTGAGGGAATAAAAAAACTTCTGGTTAAGCTTGGAGTTAAACGGTGGCGATTGGCTTCGATCTTTCCCAAGGGACGGGCAAGCAGCAATACAGAGCTTACGTTACAACCCCAACAATTACACCAGCTGATGGAGTTTATAAAACGCACCAGGTCAGAAGGGCAAATTGAGGCTTCCTATGGTTGCCAGGGTTTTTTGGGAAACTACGAAATGAAAGTACGGTCCGCACCGCATTACTGCAGAGCGGGGATAAGTATTGGTTCGGTGCTTGTTGATGGCTCTATCAGTGCCTGTCCCTCCCTGAGAGCGGATTATATACAGGGAAATATTTACAAAGATGATTTTTTGCAGGTATGGAACAATCGCTATAAGGTAATGAGAAACAGGTCATGGCTGAGAACAGGTGCATGCAAAACGTGCAAGGTATGGAAATACTGCTTTGGCAGTGGTTTGCATATAAGAACGGAGAAAAGCGGAGAGCTTCTTTACTGCGAATACAATGAAATGAAAAAAGGGGATGTGTGAGATTGAGGGACGGACACCCACAAGGGGTGTCCGTACAAGAGGGCCTTGATATACCCACAAGGGGTGTTCGTGCGGGAAGGCTGATACATTTTCCCTATCTTACAATTCCAATCATTGTACTTGGGTTGCTTCTTCCTGAATCACTATCCGTTATAGATACTATTGCCAGATACGATCCGGTTCCCACCTTTCTTCCTCTGGTATTTGTTACATCCCAGTCATACTTAAAACCATCCCGGGTGCTGATTAGCTCTGCTTTAGGCAAAACTACATTACCAAGAGCATCATAGATTGTAATATAAGCCTCTTTGACATTGGGTCTGTACCGTGTTCGGTTTTCGGGGGTAACAAAGAAGTGAATGGTACGGGCATATTCAGGGTTGAATGGTACCGGAGCCGCATCAACCCGCCATTTTGAACCCTCAGATTCGATTGTTACTTCTACTCTTCTGTTTGCACTGTTGGTTTGCCTGTTTCCCTGCATATCGGCAACCGGGTTTTCCGGGTTTATCCAAATCATATCCCCACTAAGCGGGTAATCAACCGGTGAGGTTGTTTGAAAGGTAAACCGTGCCCGACTGCCACTTACGTTATGCGGCTGAAGGTCATCAAAAGTATATCGTGGATTTGGTGGCCTAAGAAGTAGAAATGGGTTACTGTTATTTTCAATGACAACGTTTTCACTGAAAAATACAGTAAGTGTATCGGTCCATTTTTCTTGACTATTATCGCTTATGCCAGCGGTAATGGATGCTTCCATAATAACGGGGGCGGCACTATCTTTTACTTCTATACCCCATTCGTACTGAGGGAATGGGGTGTATGAGATACTTGAGTGCATATATCCTGCAGTTCTTATACCTGTTTGGGTTTTAAAACTTTCTGGAAGATAAATTTTAAGCAAGGAATCATTTTGCTGAACAGAAAAATACTCCTGGTCTGAGAGATTATCTATTCTCTCGGGCCCTCCAAATGCCAAAGAGAAGAGTAGTTCATCTGTTATGACTGGTTTAGAAAACTTCATATAAACAGCGTCAACAACACCATCAGCGCTTTCGTCAACATACCACGCTTCAACTGGCCTGCCCGGCCTCCCTCTGATTATCACTGCAGGGTTTAGCAGGTGCGGAGTGTTATTTGCCAAATCAGTAATTCTTCCGCCCCGTTCACCAGGTACCAGCCTTAACAAATCACCTTCCGAAATTGATACGCTCTCATCTGCTACTATTAGTACACTTACAGTAGTATTATCATCAGATTCGATTACGTATACCACCAAAAGAGTAGTAGTATCTGCTGAATTATATATCAGTTCAAGAGAGTTACCAGTGAGGGTATTTGGATCTATTTCTTCGGTGAATTGCAGTATAAGCGTATCGATATCAGTGTTTAGGTTTTCGGCAAGAAACGCACTTCTCAACGCGGGCCCAACACCATCGGTAAATTCTCTGGAGGATCTTTTCTCTTCACCATCAATATCCATTACGATGGTAACTTCACCCTCAGGAACAGGATCTTCTCCGTAAACGGTAACGAAGGGAACATATAATTCTGTTCCATTAAGTGTCGTTTCTGAAGCAGGAATAGTGTATCTCTCACCTCTGTAGTTAATTTCGACATGCTTCAGATTCTGGTTTGTACCAAAGTTTTCTGTCAAAGTAATACTTATATGATCAGGTATAATGTTACCATCTCTGTCACCCATAATAGCTTCTACGATTATAGGCCACGGTGGTGCTTCAACAGTTTTTAGTATGACTGTATCCGGTTTCAGTTCGTTTTGTGATGCGATAACAGCAGTCTCACCTTCACCGGTCTGAATAATCTCTCCAACAAATCCTTCAGAATCAATACCTGAAGCACTTACCACTGTTTCATCAAGGCTCATCCAATGCGCAGATGTGGCAGGTGAGATAAAGTTTCCGTATTCATCTCTTATTACGGCAAAGAGATTTATCCGTGATGTGATCTCATCAAGTATAACAGTGCCAATGTTGTCGTAATGCCTCATGTCTATATCAGAAGTATCTGTAATAATATGTACTCTGTAGGGAGGTCCGGTTTGGATCTGAACAGGTGTTCTATCCTGTGCCGCAATTGATCTGCTGCCATGTCCTCTAAGTTGAGCGTACGCGGTGTTTATAATTGTATCTTCCACATAACTTTCGTAGAGTGCGCTAAACCACACGGTCACCGAGTCGCCATAATATAACCATGAGTCGCCGCTTACCACCGGCCAACGTACGGTGTTATCAGAAAACTCTGCCGAAAGCGTTGTTCCCCGCAGCACCCCTGAAGTGATTTCCCCCCCCGCAGATATAAATGAGAGGCCCTCGGGAAGTGGATCCTCAATAGCTACATCCAATCCCGCGTCAAGATGTGAACCCCAGTTGCTTACAGTTCCTCCAAGGTCATTACCGCTTCTGATTCCTGCATAGCCGGATCGTATGTCAAATCCACTCTGTCTTACATTGGGTAGGGTGGCAGAAGTATCTCCAGCCCAAAGGCTGATCGTGTCTTCATTGAGTTCAATTTTCAGATTAAACGCATCGGGAAAATTGCTGTAAGAGAAGGTTTGTTCATGGCCTACCTGTGCTTCATTATTATAGAATGAAACCAGCATATCACCATATTCCTGTTTTAATCTGATATCGATGTAGTCTGATCCGCTGTTTCTGGCAATAATAGAGAATTCACTGTATGGTTGTGGATCGATGAGTGCGCTAATGGTTCCGTTTATGCCGTACGAATACCTGTAAACCATCATTGCGTCACGTCGGTCAATACTGATGACACCATCTGAATCGATGCTTAATAAACCGTTATCAGCTATATCGGTCCAGTTTTGAGGATCAGAGGCATCAGTAATGATTGAGCCGTGAGTTTGTTCATAAGTAATGGTATAGTGGATTGTGTCGCCTACCTGGTAAAAGGAGCTGTTTGATTGCTTATCCATAGTAGTGGGAGGCGGTGGAGGCGGGCTTACAGGGCGGCAGGTAATAGTAACCGGTGCGCTGTCAGAAACAGCAGATTCCCTGTCAGCGTTAATCCATGCTCTTGGAGTTGTGCTTATGTCCTGAGCAGGACAATCACCTTCAGCTCTTACCAGGTAGCGTATAGTACCTTTTTGCTCAATTTGCAGTCGTGGAATAGTCCAGGTAATCACATTGCCATCTATTTGAGGATCGACTCCAAGAGGCGCTTCACCCACGAAATCGAGAAATGTGAACTGAGGCGGTATTGTGTCTCTTATTACAACATTTGATATATCTCTTCCGGGAGTAGGTCCGTCTCCGGCAACTCTTCTCCATGTATACCCATCCCATTCTTCGATAAGAACATTGTCTATAGTTTGTGATGGTACTTCACAACTTTTAGGATCCCATCTGTTGACGGGAACATCGGGGTTGTCCGGATCGGTCCAGTCGTTTGTAATTGGCCAGTACCGCCCGTCGTCATCATCGTCCGCATCGGGATTATAGGACCAGTCTTCACTCCAGTCAACATCTACCCAGGTGCTTGGATTTAAAAACCAGACCAGTCGAAGTGGCATTGTGCCTCCGCGATGAATCCGTTGTGTCATCCCTGCATATTCTCTTAGATGGTGATCGACTGTAGAGAGGTTTTCTATTCTGTCTGGATCCTCCGGATCGGAGAATTGAACCACGATTCGTTGATTCCACTTGCCACGGGAATCTTCACCAGCGGTAATATTTTCCTGAAAAATATTTATGTGTTCTTCTTCTATACCCTCAACAATAGTGGGCATTACTTGCCAGCCGTTTTGACAGTCGGGTTCACCTGCGTAACACGTAAGTCCCGGGTCAAAGAGAAAGTAGGAGATACGATAGTTACCATAATCTATGTAGGCTTCATTAGCGTCATGGAATAAGCGCAGACGCATGGTATTCATGGTACCCTTCGGTTCTGAAGAACCTGAATAGGAAAAATGAACACCAGGCCTGCCTCCGTCTATCCAGCCAGCCTCAGAAGTGTTCTCAAAATCGACGTTAAATTGCACTGTATCACCGGGGTTTACTCTTTGAGCCGAAGCGGATTTTTCGATTACCAGCGCACGGCTTGCGATGTCAAGATGGTTGCGCTCCATTACTGTGGTGATATTGTTAGGGTAATCGTTTGAAGTCCATCCAGTTCCGTTGGAACAGCTGATAGTTACACGGTTACGATACTGTTCCTGAGTGGCCTGAGCCACTCTTACCACTAACTCAACCTGGCCCTTTGTTGGGGGGATTCCGGTAGCAGACCTAAAGCCGGGGACCGTACCAATATTCCATGTTACCACATGGGACGAGGGATCGTAAGAGACCGGACCAGATGCTTCTATAAATTCAAAATCCTGATGCAGTGTGTCCACAATTACTACATCCCGGGCATCGATTGAACCGAAATTGCGGTAATCGATTGTATAGGTAACAGTATCACCCTCAAATCCAAACGTTTTATCGATATCAAGGTATACTTTCATATTGGCAGAAGGAGTCATCTCTGAAGGTGCATGATAGTTTCCACTTAAAACCAGCATTCCAAGAAGCCTGAACCATCCATGAAAATAGAAAGGAGTACTTGAAAGGTATCCCTCACCGGGATCTTCCACATCCCACTCTATTTCACACTTTCTGAACATATCTGACATTAGGTCAAAGTCTTGTGAAACTACCGCAGACGGAGCACCGGTGCCGGATATCCAGTTAAGGAAAAACCACCTTCCATTACTTCCATCCAGATCCCAGTCAGTCCAAAGGACCTGAGGTCCCCAGTAGGTAAACATTTCACTTGCCCCTTCAACACAGGGATTATTCCAGGGATCCTGTCTGTTATCCCATAGAAACCGGGCATATCGAAGCGCCATATCTCTTTGAAAAGTATTAGGTTGATCTTCTATAACCTGGTGAGTGTGGGGATCCCAGGTATAGGTGGGGTTTCCATGCCAGACGTAGTTTAGAATTGTACGCCATGGAAGGCGGATATCTTCAGCAGGAATTACATTTCCAAATTCCGGCACGTTGTTTTCACCGATCGCAACGTCACCTGCAAAGGGGATATTTCTCTCATCCTGTTCATACAATTGCCCGATCAGCCAGTCTGATGATGCTTCACCCCGATGATACTGCATAATATTCCACTGGTGAGCAACTTCATCTTCTTTGCTTAGAAATTTGCGGAACTGGTGAAAGTACGCAGGGGCGGTGTAATCAAAGTACTGGTTACGGGGACCACGTGCTTCGGGGAAAAAGGAAAAGCTGGTTCTTGAGGGATCACTGGCCCAATCTGTTAATTCCTGCCACGAATCGCCACCTTTGAAGTATCCGTCGAGTCCAATGTTTCCACTGACGTAATTATCATTTTCAACAAACTGAATGGTATCAGTCATAGCTTTGATAAAATCAATAGCAGCCTTTTTGTAGGAGATAGGGTTACCACAGGCATCATCTATGCCCATATATTCCCCCCACTGCTTGTAGGCATAAAGGAGTGCCAGGGCAATGTCGAAATCTCCATCTGCCGCAGAGTTTTCGTGGGTTTCATGAGTCCAGCCAGGTAGCTGGCTGTAGCGATACCCGGGGCTTGATTCCTCACAATCACTGTAGCGGCGCACATTGTTCATTGCATTATCATGAAGCCAAAGCCATAGTCCGTCGAAGGTGACTTTGTCTGCCATAGCTACTGCAGCGAGCATGGCATAGCCCGTTCCTTCGGTACAGGAGGGGATTGAACGAAAATAGACATAATCGGTTCCATCCACACCACCACCGGGATATACTGCGCGGTTCATCATAATTCTGTACGCTTCTCTCATGGTACGTTCCATCTCCGCATGGGGGACCCCGGCACTGTTTTGTGTGCCCAGATTATGCAGCGTTTGGTCTTTATTTTCGTAGGGAAGGAACTGAGGAAAGGGAAACGCCGGGTCTCCTGAGTTTATGTGGATTTCAATAACGTCACTGTCTGCAAACAGTCCTTCATCATCATCACTTTCAGTCTGTGCTGCAGTGGAAAAAAACGCCAAAAGGAGGCTACATAGTAGGTATCGGTATATGTTCATGTTACCCCAGCCTTAAAGTTTAAGCGAATAAATAACTGGTATAGGATTTTCTAAGGTGTATTAACAATAATGGTGTATTTATAATATAGTGCATAAAGTTTTAATAGAAATGAAGAAGTTTTATAAGTGTTGTAATAGTGTTGTCAGGGATGCCAACTGCAGTATTACTCTAAACAGGGTGACACCCGGTCAACACTAGCATATTTGACTGTTTTATATCTATACATTATATTATCATACCTCTGCTTAATTAATGCAAATCAATTCGTTCCCAACAAACAGGTGATTATATGAATAAAAATTCTGTACCTAAGACCGATGATGTACTTGCAAAACCCTACGCTTATTCGCCAGAAAAGGTCCTCGCTTCACTGGGTACCTCACAAAAGGGCTTAAAGGAGCTTGAGGCTGAAGCGCGGCTCTCAAAGTACGGACCAAATCGTCTTCCTCAAAAAAAAGACCTTCATCCTTTCCTCAAATTCCTCAAACACTTCAATAATATCCTCATCTATGTACTTTTGGTGGCTGCTGTCATTACAGCTTTACTGGATCACTGGGTAGATACCTGGATTATTCTTGCGGTGGTGATAATTAACTCTGCCATCGGCTTTCTTCAGGAGGGTAAGGCAGAAAAGGCGCTTGAGGCGGTAAAAAAGATGCTCTCCATGTATGCTCACGTAAAGAGGGACGGAGCGTATCATGAAGTGGCGGGGGAGGTGCTCGTTCCCGGTGATATTATTAAATTAAAATCGGGTGATAAGGTTCCCGCTGATGTACGATTACTTGATGTTAAGTCTTTAAGGGTAAATGAGGCGTCTTTGACTGGTGAATCGGAGGAGGTAGAGAAGAATACTGAAGCCCTTGATGAAAACACTCCACTGGGTGATCGTTTCTCTATGGCCTACTCGGGAACAATCGTATCTTCAGGCCAGGGAACCGGTGTTGTATGTGCCACCGGCTCCTCAACAGAGCTTGGAAAAATTAATACCATGCTTTCTGAAGTTAAAACAATTACCACCCCGCTTTTAAAACAGATCGCGAAGTTTGGACGTCAGCTTACAGCTATCATTCTTGCCTTCGGTGTGGTTACCTTCTTAGTGGGGTATTTTATTGCGGATTATCAATTAGATGAAATATTCTTAGCGGTTGTAGGATTGGCAGTGGCAGCTATTCCTGAAGGTTTGCCTGCGATTATTACCATAATTCTGGCCATTGGGGTACAGCGTATGGCAAGTCGTAATGCTATCATACGGCTTCTTCCGGGAGTCGAGACTCTTGGCTCTGTATCGGTTATCTGTTCAGATAAAACAGGGACTTTGACCAAAGGTGAGATGACCGCTAAAAAAATACTGACACGTAATACAGCGTTGGAAGTTAGCGGTGGAGGGTATGCGCCAGAGGGAGAATTTTTGCTTGATGGTAAAAAGACCGATCCACTTGAGGATAAAAATGTTGAGTTGCTTTTACGTGCATGTATGCTTTGTAATGATGCCCGGTTGAAGAAGGATAAAGAAGAGGGATGGAGTATTGAAGGAGCACCGACTGAAGGGGCGCTTATAACATTGGCTACAAAAGCATCACTTAAAACCGATCCTTCTTTTAAACGAGTGGATACGCTGCCGTTTGAATCGGAGCACAAATTTATGGCAACCCTTAACGAGGCTGGCGAAGGTTCAAAGAGCAGGATAATATTTCTAAAGGGTGCCCCGGAGCGGGTGTTGTCCAGATGTCAGTACCAGGGCCTTGGTGAAGGCAAAAGTGAAGAGATTGACAGGGAGTGGTGGGACACCAACTCTTCAAATGTGGCATCAGAGGGACTTAGGCTTCTTGCGATTGCCTTCAAGGAGGTCGGTAACGATCAGAGTGAAATAGATTTTGCTGAAACAGCAGATGGTTTTACACTTCTTGGTATGGTAGGACTTATCGATCCGCCACGGGAAGAGGTGATCGCTTCGGTGCAGGAGTGCAGGGAAGCAGGTGTCAGGGTGAAGATGATTACCGGAGATCATGCACTCACCGCCAGAGCCATTGCTTCAAAAATAGGTATAGGTGATGGTAAAACTGTTATGAGTGGACCTGAGCTTGATGAGACCGATGATAATGACCTGCCTGACATAGCTGAGCGGGTTGATGTTTTTGCGCGAGTCAGTCCAGAGCATAAGCTTCGTTTGGTACAGGCGCTTCAAAAAAAGGGCAGGGTAACCGCGATGACCGGTGATGGGGTAAATGACGCACCGGCGCTAAAGAGAGCCGATATTGGTATCGCGATGGGCATAAAGGGCACCGAAGCCTCAAAGGAAGCGGCGGTGATGGTCCTTGCAGATGATAACTTCTCTTCAATTACCAATGCTGTAGAAGAGGGAAGAACTGTTTATGATAACCTAAGAAAATCACTCCTTTTTATCCTGCCAACCAATGGCGGGCAGGGGCTGATAATTATTACCGCTATTCTTCTGGGGATAGTTTTACCTATCACACCAGCTCAGATTTTATGGGTAAATATGGTTACAGCCGTAACTCTTGCATTGGCTCTTGCCTTTGAACCAATGGAAAAAGATGTAATGAAACGGAAACCAAGAAACCCCAAAGACCCACTGTTATCCAAAAGTATGCTTCTGAGAATTACCTATGTTTCTGTTTTGCTTAATATCCTCTCTCTTTCTATGTTTACTTTTTTCTCCCGCGGTTATTCTTATGAATACGCAAGTACAATGGCTGTTAATACACTTATTGCAGGTGAAGTATTTTACCTCTTTAACAGCAGGTTTTTAAAAGCTTCCGTTATTAATTTCAAGGGTATAATCGCTACTAAGTATGTATGGGGGACTGTTTTAGCGATAGTGCTGTTCCAAGCTCTTTTTACCTATCTACCGCTTTTTCAGACCTGGTTTGGAACCGAAGGAATAGCTGCTGTACACTGGTTACCGATGATTGGCGCGGGGCTAATACTGTTTTTTCTGGTTGAATTAGAAAAGTTTTTTGTCAGGATCGTTACAGCGGAAAAAAAGTAAAACTGAGTATAGTTGTAAATTTTTGCCTTAATACCCTTGTCATTGAGATTAAATAATTATATAATATTTTTTCCTTTTAGCTCTGGATGTTTAGTAGAAGGAAAGCGAATATAAAAATCTCAATGACAGGAGCGACAAGTGGCTCAGGCTGGAAGTGGGAAAAAAAGAAAAACTGTAGGACTGTTTATATCAGAGCTGGAAAACTCATACACCCAGTCCATTTGCAGGGGTATTACGGAAGCTGCTAAAAAAGCTGATGTAAATGTTATATTTTTTCCCGGTAAATCCCCCAAAGCTCCCTACGATTACCAGTACCAGCATAACGTTATATACGATCTCCCCAACAGAGCCAATATAGACGCGCTGATCATCGCATCAGGTACTATGATAAACTTCCTTACTGATGAGGAGTTTAAGAATTTTTATACAAAGTATTCACCACTACCTGTGGTTAGCATTTCGATTCCTCTTGAAAATACTCCCGGTGTTTTTATCGATAATAAAGTTGGAATGAGAAAACTTCTTAACCACCTTATTGTTGATCACAACATTAAAAGGATCGCCTATTTAAAAGGCCCTGAGAGCAATAGTGAAGCAAATGGACGTTTTGATGTTTATAAAGCGATTCTTAGAGAACACCATATTGAGTATGACAAAAGTCTTGTATATACCGGAGATTTTACCAAATATTCGGGTGTGGATGCGATTAGTGAGCTTATAGATAAAAGAAAAGTACAATTCGATGCCATTGCCGCTGGTAATGATGAAATGGCATTGAGTGCTATTGATGAGTTAAAAAGAAGGGGTATAGATGTTCCCGGTGATATAGCGGTTGTGGGTTTTGATGATGTGGAAAGTGCCAGATTCTGTACCCCTTCTCTCTCAACTGTAACCCAGCCGCTCTATCAGCAGGCAAGAAAAGCGTTAGAACTCGCTACAGACCTGATAGATAAAAAAGAAGTAACTGATATTACACTTAACACCGATTGTATCATAAGAGAATCGTGTGGATGTAATTTAAGTTCAGTAGAATCGGTGTCTTCCAACAAAAAAAGAGGAATCAGTACTACTGCCTTTATAGTGGACACACAAAGTGGTGTGAATGATCAACAGATCGCTACTTTGTTTTCGTTGCTGTATAAAAAGAGTATCAGCGGTGAAGATATCACTGAAATTTCTTCAAACCTGGTAAAGCTGTTTTCTTTAAAGCTCAGCAGTGAGCTGCTTAGTGATAATGAATTAATGAATTGGCAGGATATGATAACCGATTCTCGCAGTATGATAGTACAGGCAATAACTGATGGAGGTTTAATCAGTCAGCTTGAAGATCTTTTTCATAAACTTAGAGTGGTGCTTATGGAATCGGTGATGAAATATCATTCTAAAAACATGAGTAGCAATCTAAGTGATATAAGAGGTCTCAGAAGTGTGCTCAATCTTTTGATTTCTGATGTTTATAACAGAGATGGAGCGCTAAAATCAATTGTTCCCAGAATAAAAAAGATGGGGATCTCAAGCTGTTACATTTACCTGTACGATAAACCACAAAAACAGAAACTGAACGCGGCGCTGAACCTCAAAAAGCCGGTAAGACTTATTATGGCATATGGTAATGAGGTTAATTTAAATCAGTGCAAAATGGGGAAAAATGTAAGCGCGCAGGATATATTGAACAGAAAAATGTTTCCGGAAAAAAGAAGGTATTCACTGGTGATTTCACCTCTCTATTACAGGGATGAAAGACAGGGTTTTATTGTTTGTGAGATGAACCTTCCTGATACCTGTGTATTTGAATCATTGGTAGTAGAGATCAGTTGCGCGCTAAAGCTTACAAATCTTATCAACTCTCGGCAGAAAATTGAGGAAAAGTTACGGTACGCTCTTGAGGAACTGGAGACCTACAATAAACAACTGGACAATATATCCCAAACAGACGAGCTTACCGGACTCCTTAACAGAAGAGGGTTTCTTAAGAACTCAAGAACCAATATGAGTGTCGCGAAAAGGATGCAGCAGGATGGTATACTTTTCTTTGCTGATCTGGATGGCTTAAAGCAGATAAACGATACCTATGGGCATGAAGAGGGAGATGAGGCGATCATCACAGTTGCCGATATACTGAGAAGAACTTTTCGCCAAAACGATGCCATCGCAAGGCTTGGTGGTGATGAATTTACGATTTTTACCATTAATACTTCAATGGACATGCTCAAAAAATTTGAAAGTCGGATCTACTCCTTTATAGACCAATATAACAGAAGATCAGAAAAACCCTATACCCTTTCTATCAGTATTGGTGCTGTTCCCTTTGATTATGATAAAGATATCGAAATAGAGGAACTTCTGGCACAGGCTGATAATAAACTGTATAAAAAGAAAAAGAGTAAGAAAGCTTCTTTTGCAATGAATCTTGAGTTGGTTGGCAATATCAAAGAATAAGGCCTTAAGGAGTCTTTATAATTATGGTATTGATCTCACCGATCTTGTGTGCCTACCTGTAAAAAAAACCTTTTTAGCCGACTGGTGTACCTGACGTGTGCCTAAGATATTTAGACTCACAGTTTTTATATTTTGCTCACTAATTTTACTGATTGATTGTGTACTGAATCTTTTTTTTACTCAAAGGTATACAGAGGCTACATTTTTGATTATATTTATTGATCACAAATATTAGGCTAAAAAACAAAGGCTCTATTTTTAATGAATAATACTGAAATTATAATAAAAATCGAAAATCTGTCTAAAAGGTTTGGAAAACTAAAAGTTCTTGATGGACTGAATCTGTCCGTTCAAAAAGGGACTATGCTTGCTCTTCTTGGTCCTAACGGTGCCGGCAAAACAACTACAATAAAGATTTTAAGTACACTTCTCGCACCCGACAGCGGCAAAGCAACTGTAAATGGTTATGATGTGGTTTGTAATCCTCAGGGGGTTAGAAAAAGTATCGGACTTACCGGGCAGTATGCAGCAGTTGATGAATATCTTTCCGGAAAAGAGAATCTTGAACTGATTGGCAGACTGTATCATCTGAGCAAAAGAGACGCAAAGCGTCGTTCAGCCGAGCTTCTTGAAAGATTTAACCTCATTGAAGCGGCACATCGTGCTGTTAGAACATATTCTGGTGGCATGCGCAGAAAACTTGATCTGGCTGCCAGCCTTATTGCTTCACCTCCCGTTATATTTTTAGATGAGCCTACAACCGGGCTCGATCCAAGAAGCAGGCTTGCAACCTGGGAAATTATAAGGGAGATGATGAAAGCAGATACCACAATACTGCTTACAACCCAACAGCTTGAGGAAGCCGATCATCTTGCGAATAAAATTGCTGTTATCCATGATGGTAATATCATTGCAGAGGGCACTTCAGATCAGTTAAAACTTCGGGTTGGACAGCAGCGTCTTGAGTTCATTGTTAAAAGTGAAAATGATCTGGATACGTTCAAAAAAACTTTTACCCGTGAAATAGTATCCTATGAATCCGAACGTATGGCTGTGAGTTTACAATCTGATGGCAGTATCTCATCTATTAAGAGTAATCTAAATCGTGTGGAGGATGCGGGGATAAGTATTGAAACGTTCTCTATCAGAAAACCTGCTCTTGATGATGTATTCTTATACTATACCGGCCATAAGGCAGAAAATTCTCAAACAGGGGATTAAGCAGGAATACATATGAATAAATCAGAAAATCAAAACAGATGCGTCGCGCAGGACCGCTCTGAGATCTTTTGGGCCATTAGTGATACATGGATACTTACCAAACGATCTCTTCTGCATATAATAAAAAACGGAGATCAGATACTTGGTCTTACTGTTCAACCTGTAATGTTTATGCTTCTTTTTTATTATGTCTTTGGTGGAGCGATAGAGATTGAAGGAGCTGGGTACCTTAATTTTTTAATTCCGGGTATTTTAGTCCAGAGTCTTGCGTTTGGCTCACTTTATACCTCCCTTAGTGTTGCAACTGATCTTCAACGGGGGATAACCGATCGTTTTAAATCGCTTCCCATAAATAATTCTGCCGCGATAACCGGTCATGTGCTTGCTGATTTGGCACGTAATCTGATCCAGGGCATAATACTTATAATGGTTGGTTTTCTGATTGGTTTCAGTCCCCAGGCGCGAATTGTTGACTGGGTGTTGATCATCGCTCTTTCCTTCCTTTTTACACTGGCAATATCATGGCTTTCTGCTATCATGGGGCTGGTGGCCAAAACAATCGAATCGGTGAACTGGTTGGGTTTTATAATTATTTTCCCCCTAACATTTGCAAGTGCTGCTTTTGTGCCACCTGAGACTATGCCTCAACCGCTGCGATGGTTCGCAGAAAATCAGCCGGTTACTCATATCATTGAAGCCATACGCGCACTGATGCTGGGAATGCCGGTGGGTGATCACGGCTGGTTGGCTGCGATATGGTCTGTTGGAATTATTGCAGTGTCGGTGCCGACTGCGACGATACTCTTTAAGCGACACGGAGGACGGTGAATCGACCTGTACGCTAAAACCGTAAAAGGGATTTTAGTACAGCACCATAGGTCTGATAAACTGTTGACCATCAAGTGTGAGCTTTATTAAATAGATTCCGTTTGGGACATTAAATGTAAAATGATACTTTCCCTTTTTGAGCCTCCCTCCATGGATGCTTTCAACTGTTCTTCCATTGAGGCTGAGCAAGGAAAGGGTTACGGAACTGTTTTGGGGAATAGAAAGAGAAATATCAGATAGTGAATTCGTACTCCGTTTCAGATTGAAGGAACTAACAGGGCTGTCGGTTGTTATTGTTTTAGGAGCTGTTGAAACGGTGGTGGTTTTCCTTACGAGAGAAACATTATCGACGATGATAATACCTTCAGAACCTCCGACATCGAAAAACAGCCTGGCCGCGGGGTCGTTTGGATCATCCATTGTGAACTCAAATTGATAGCTGCTCATCTGTGCAGTTAGCTGAACTGATTGTGAAAAATAGGGAAACCAGGGATCTCTGTTTATTGCTACACCTGCAGTCATTGTATTTGATGTAGGAGAAGACGCATCGAAGCTTAATACATACCTTTGGCCCTGTAGCAGGTTTAGTCCGGCCTGATTGACCTGTACATCCCAGGGTGATTCACCACCATCTGTTATATCAATTTCTAATATTTCATTTTCCGCGGATCCGGTTGCAATCGCGCCGTTATGTGTTATAAGTTCACTCCAGTAGTGCAGCTGTTGGGAGAAATCCCCGTTTATAATCATTTCACCTTCTTTTAAAAAAAGAGCACTAAGGTTTAAATCACGGTTCACGCGGACTCTTATACTATCCTGAGATGAGTAGATACTTCCTGAAATTTTTTGAAAAGAGTATCCTGAGTCTGCAACAGCCATAATTTCAACTGATTCACCTTCAGTATATTCATCTTTAAGGGGGTAAACAGTTATCTTCCCGCCTACGGAGGATTCTATATTGATTGTATAGGGTGGGGGAGTCCTCATTTCGTATACCCGCACATAGTCGATTTCCATTCTTTGGGGAAATATACCATCATCGACTCCTTCTAATCCGCCCCAGTTACCACCAACAGCAATATTTAAGAGCAGATGAAATCTTTTATCAAAAGGCCATTCACTATATGTAGCATTGTCTTCTTTTCCGAAGGTGAAGTGAAGTTCATCATCTACAAAAAAGTGTATTCTATCTTCAAACCATTCTATTGCGTAAGTATAAAAATTGTTTTCCGGATCATCAAAAATATCAGAACTGCCTCTCTCGGTGTTATTCATATGATTGTAAGCTTCAGTGTGAACCGTCCAGTGTATTTTGTTGGGATCAAAACCAACATATTCCATTATGTCTATTTCTCCACTACCAGGCCACTCACCATATTCCCAGTCCGTAGGCAGCATCCAGATCGCGGGCCACATACCTCTTCCACCGGGCAGTTTCGCCCGAACCTCAACTTTTCCGTAGAGCCAGTCGCCTTTGTTTCGTGTAACGAGTCTTGCAGAAGTGTATTCATATTTTTCATAGTGTTCATGCCGCGCTTCGATAATAAGAACACCATCTTCAACTCTAACATTTTCAAGCCTGTCGGTGTAGTATTGAAGCTCGTTGTTGCCCCAACCACCACCACCGATATCGTAACCCCACAGCTCAGGATCCGGAGGACCATTATAATCAAAGTTATCCTGCCACACTAAATTCCAATCTGATGCTGGCACCGATGTGTAAAAAGAAAGAAAGAAGAAAATAACACAAATTAGCTGCTTCAATGGGTATACTCTCCGGTAATGAGTTTTTAGATACTTAGGGATAATCAACTGTGATAGAAAAATCAATGTGTATATCGATATCTAATTTACTTCACGTACCATTTGCCACATAGGGAGATCCATTTTGGGAACGGTTATTTTATTTACAACCTTAAACCCGAATTTTTCATACAGCGGAACATTTTTTTCGGTTTCAGTTTCAAGGTACACTGCTACTCCCTCTTTATCACTTACCTCTGTTATTTTATCCAGTAGTTTTTTTCCATACCCCTTGCCTTGATACCTAATAGCTACCCCAATAATCAAAAGATAGTTGAATTTTCTGTTTTTCATTATTCTTTTGCGATCCTGGCTAAGCTGCTTGAATAAAGGGGCGAGCCTGTTTGATGCGTTGGATCCCATTCTCAGCGCACTTACCATTGCACCACTGAGAATCATTCGCCAAATGGTCATATCAGCATATTTACCGGGTATAAGAGTTGCAACACCCTCCAAATTTTTTGAGGGGGAAAAAATAGTTCCATATTTACCGGTATATCTCAGTGGGGTTTCAAAAAATGATTTAAACTTATTCTCATAATCCTGTTCGTGCTCAAAGGCTTTGTTCCAGACAGGATCATCTTTGAAGGCATCAGCGAGGACGTTGGTTGCTTTTATTAAATCACTTTTGTTCAGATTGTGTAGCTTTTCCATATAGTGTACTCGGTTGTTGTTAGGGTTAAAAACTTTGATAAAACTGCGGATGTGCTCCCAGAGAAAGTTTCAATGAAAATGTTCGGCCAATGATCGGAGTAACTATAAAATGTGCTTATTTATGGATATTTGCAAGCATTATGTGTTTATTTGGGAGGGGGAAGTTTTACCGCAAGGGGTGCTGAGAAAAGAAAGGGATAGGGGAGAGGAGGTTTTACCGCAAAGGCGCAAAGAGCGCAAAGGGAGAAAAGGTAAGGAAAAGGTAAGGAAAAGGTAAGGAAAAGGTAAGGAAAAGGTAAGTGGTTGCTAACAATGAAAACCTGTCTTAAATGGATTGTACATTGGC